>JARGFM010000035.1 GCA_029210725.1 Bacteroidales bacterium
AGCACTGGGTCTGTTCAGGCTTGAGAAGTAGAGTTGATCACGTGCAACTCACCAGGGTGTCCCGATGACGAAAACAAGAGAAATTGTCTGTGCCCCTCCCCAACGACTACCTGGAATTCCGGAACTACCTGCTAAGCAGCCGGTGATCCGTTCATTTACACACTAAATTTTCGAAGGCCGCAGATCAGACGGAATTCAAGGTTTTGACCTTCTTGCCGGTGGGTGCGATTTTCATCCTGGAGGTGAACTCAAACACCTGGGGAACCTTCTCCATGGCCAGTTTTTCCCCGCACAGCTTTTTAAAGGCCTGTTCCGCCATATTGGGATCATGGGGATCGGCCACCACCACCTCCGCCTTCAGGGCTTCTCCAAGAATCTCATCGTAGATGCCGGTGACCGAACAGTCCACCACCCCGGGGATGGTCACAATCACCTCTTCGATCTCCTTGGGACTGATCCGGCATCCGCCGACTTTAATAATCTCCTTGAGCCGGGCCGTATGGAAGAAAAAGCCATCAGCGTCCCGGTAGGCCAGATCGCCCGTCTGCAGCCATCCGTCTTTCAGGGCGGCGGCGGTCCCCTCCTCATCGCCCAGGTAGCCCTTCATGATATTATCGCCCCGGGCCACCAGTTCACCGACAACCCCCGGTTCCAGCACGGGGTTTCCATGTTCATCCACCAGGTCGAGGCTTACCCCGGGAATGGCTTTGCCCAGCGAACCCAGCTTCTCCACCAGGTATTCCGGAGGCATGTATGACAGCCTGGCAGTGGCTTCGGTCTGACCGTACATCACATAAAAAGTGATATCGGGCAGGCTCTCCAGAAACTCACTGATAAACACTTTGTGCAGCTTTCCCCCGGCCTGGGTCACATACCTGAGATCGGGAAAGCGCTCGGTCTTGAACGACTTTGACTTGCGCAGAAGGACCTGGAAATGGCTGGGCACCCCGGCAAATCCGGTGCATTTATACTTTTTCAGATCATCGATCACCGCACCCAGGAACAAAAAGTTGTTGTTGAAAACCACGCTGCCTCCCACCTTCAGGTGCGTGTGCAGCAGGGAGAGTCCGTAGCAGTAGTAAAAGGGAAGGACAATTTCAATCACATCATCGCCGGTAAGCTTCAGGTACTCGATAATCGAATCGGTATTGGCAATGATATTCCGGTGGGTGATCATCACCCCCTTGGGTTCGCCGGTAGAGCCCGAGGTAAAGATAATCTCGGCCAGGCGGTCCGGATCAAAGGAGTTCGCGTTAAACATGTTCAGAATCACGTCGTTCTTTCCCTTCCCGACTTCCGGAACTGCATCATATACCATTTCAAGCATTTCCCACCTGGGGTCGCTGCTCAGGCCGGGACCCACAAAGGCAACTTTTGCTTCACAGAGGTCCACGATGTACCGGAGGTTGTTCTCCTCAATGGAGGGGTTCAGCGGAACACAAACATTCCCCGATTTCATGATGGCCAGGTAGGCCACCAGGAAAAATATGGAATTGGGAGCCACCAGCAGGATATTATTTTCCTCCCCGTAAGTCTCCCGGATGTACCTCGCCAGCCTTAGCGAATCACCATAGAGCTCCGAATAGGTTATCTCCTCCTTATTTCCCAGCAGGAACTTCTTATAAAGAAATCCCGATTCTCCCAGCAGGTAGTCGTATACATTCATGGTTCAGTGTGGTTTTCAGATAAAAATATAGTCGTTGATAGGCGGAGTTCTCAGGTATTCCGTGGTCTCTGTCCTGCGCTCGAAATTCCTGTAGTTCCGTTCGATCTCTTCGGCGGTCATCCCCATAACCTCTCCCACCTCGGCCGGATCGTACTTGTTTTCGTGGGCATACCACAGCAGGTCCATGACATCGTGGGGAAACTCGTAGAAAAATTCCTCCTGGGTCTGCTCGGCACTGTAAGTGTCGGTGGTGGGGGTGCGCCCGATGATTCCCTTCGGAACCCCCAGATATTCTGCGATCTGGTAAACCTGGGTCTTATAAAGCCGCCCAATGGGGAAGAGATCCCCTCCTCCATCCCCAAACTTCACAAAGAAACCCTGGTCCACCTCGTGCTTGTTGGGAGTGCCTACCACGGCATAGTGCAGATTTTCTGCATGAAAATAGACCAGCGACATCCGGGCACGTTGCTTAAAGTTGGAAGCCGCAATGATGGTTCTCATCTGCGGGGATGGCAAACGTTTAACAATCACTGATCCATCGGGTCTCACCACAGTCAGGTGAAACAGGGGAGGTAATTTGAATCCTTTTCCTTCGTGTTTGATCCCTATCTTCATCTTGTAGGTGGCCGGATCGTACTCAGGCACGATATCCTTGACCGCCTGGTTGCGCCGTGCATAGCAGCCAAATCCGTCCAGCGCACCGGTAATTACTTCCCTGATCACCTTCACTCCGAACTTGCCGGCCAGCTCCCTGGCCAGCTCTTCACTCTCGGGACTACTGTCCTTTTCCGGCATCATCACGCCCAGCATTTTTTCCGGACCAATGGCCCTGGCCGTCAGTGCCATACATACCGACGAATCGATTCCTCCGCTTAATCCGATCACCGCACCAAATCTTTTATGCCTGGTGCTTATATCCTCCCGGATCCGTGTAGTCAGTTTAGCAATCAATGTTTCCATATCCTGGATTTTCAGGATATCGCGACTAAATTTGGCTTTACTCATTTTATTATTTTTTTAAAAATTTATCATAGCTGACGGGACACTTTACACGCATCTCCGTTTCACGGTAAGGCTTATTCCCCGAGACAAACATATCCATCAGGATCTGAGTGGAGAGGATGCCGGCCACGGCCATATTCTCATTCTCGGTAACGGTCTTACCTTCTTCCATTTTTCCCAGCAATTTCTCCACCGAAGCGGGATTAAAAATGCCGAACTTCCGGAGCATCCCGGGTGTCACCACCTCCCTCAGGTATCCGGGAGCCCTGGAGGAGGTCAGACTGGAAGCCACCGGGGCCCGGTAGGCCTGCTTGGGACGGTGAACCACCTCGCCGGGCAAGCGGCCATCCATCAGCTTTTTCATTAAATACTTCTCGTTCAGTCCCCTGATCTTGTGATTCCAGGGAAGCCTGGTGGCAAACTCAATCACCCGGTGGTCCAGGAAGGGATAGCGTCCCTCCACCGAATGGGCCATCCCCATACGGTCGCCCTGGGACGAAAGCAGGTAGCCCGACAAAAAGAGCGTCGATTCGATCCACTGGGCCCGGCTGAGCAGATCCAGCTCTCCAAAACCTTCCGGAAGAGAGGAAATAAAAGAATCGACCGGATCCGGCGAACCATTCAGGAACTCTTTGCTGAGATGCTCCCTGATATGCTTTGAATTGTTCCAGCGAATCAGGTGGGAATACACGGGCGAGCCGGTTTCCGCAAGAGCATGACCAAAAAACATTTTCTGCAGGGTACTGTTCCTGCCCTGGAACTGCGCCAGGTAAGGATAAAGCTTTTGCAGCAGCAGCGGCCTGATCTTCGAGGAGGGTTCCCTGGACCAGAACTCACGTATAATGGCTTCTTTAAAAATATTATACCCTCCCAGGAATTCATCTGCACCTTCCCCGGTGATCACCACTTTGATTCCATGCTCGTTCACCAGACCGGAAAGCAGGTACATGGGAACCGCACCGGTCCGGAGAATGGGGATCTCCGTGTGCCAGAGTACCTGTGAAAAGTTATCAGCAACATCACTGTCTTTGCAGGTGATGGAGTGGTGGGTGGTTTCCAGCTGCCGGGCCACCTTTTGCTGGAAGGAGGTCTCATCAAATTCGGCCGATTCAAATCCCAGGGAAAAGGTATTCAGCACCCCCGGTTCGATCTGCTTGATCAGCCAGGTGGTGGCGCTGGAGTCAATGCCCCCGCTCAGGTAGGCAGCCACCGGTACATCGGCCCGGAGCCTGAGCCTCACAGAATCACTGATCAGGGCTTCAAACTCCTCCATGCTGTCGGAGAGGGAAACGCTTCCCCCTGCTCCCGGATCCCCCCGGAACCTGAGTTCCCAGAAGGGCCGGATCTCCGTATCATGCTCCCTGACCACCATATAATGGCCCGGAGGAAGCTCTTTAACCCCTTTGAACATAGTTCCCGGTGAAGGAATGGACCAGAAGGTAAATACCCGGTTCAGCGATTCGGGATCGGGTTCGGCCTTTACCAGTCCGGACTCCATCAGGCATTTGATCTCGGAGCCAAACACAAAGTCGGCTCCCTCCCTGTAATAGAAAAGCGGCCGGATCCCCACCCGGTCGCGTCCCAGGAACAGCTCCTTCTTCCGGGTATCCCAGATGGCAAAGGCAAACTGACCGTTCAGCTTTTCCAGGCACTTTTCACTGTAATGTTTAAACAGGAGCAGAAGGACCTCCGTATCGCTGGTGGTCCTGAAGTGGTAACCCAAACGAATCAGCTCCTCTCTCAGCTCAATGTAATTGAAAATCTCTCCGTTGAAGACAATCCAGAACTCCCCGGCTTCGTCACTCATGGGCTGTTGCCCCTGGGCCAGGTCGATAATACTCAGGCGGACACTTCCCAGGCCCACTCCCTGCCCGATATAGATCCCCGATTCATCAGGTCCTCTATACTGGATCTGCTGGAGCATATTCCTGACCGCAGCGGGAGAGACCGACGCTGCCTTAGGACTGTATATTCTTGAAATACCACACATAAGGTATTATATGCCGGGATTAAGCCAGTGCAGGGTTCTTCTTCGTAATAAAATCTGCTATGGCATCGATCGACTCAAAATTCTCCTCCACCAGGTCGCTGTCTTCGGCTGTAATCTGAAATTTGGTCTCCAGAAAATCAAGCAACAAAGCAAAGCCCATCGAATCAAAAATGCCCTCTACGAATATTTTTGTATCAGACTCAAGTGAGTCTGTTTCCTTAAAAGTATTCTCTTTTACGTAGGCAAACAATTCCTTTTTTATTTCATCCATGTTCATCTATAATTATTAGTTGAAGACTAAGTAATTGATATTCAGCTTTTTATTAATTACTACATCGTGTTATTATCGCTGGTTTAAAATACGTATAAGTTCGGGTCAGGTTACATCGATTTGACCAAGACAGGAATTGCATTGAGTAGCAAGGATAATAAATCCACAGAAAACCCGGATCCACAGAAACGTGGGTCCGGGCCTGGGAAAATCAAAGAAATCTTTGGATGAACGGTATCTTTTCCTTGATGAATGTCAGATGCCGGGAGTTTTACCTATTTAAACTCTTCGGCCAGAAAAGCCAGCAGATTGTATGAAAGTGTCTTCGACCCCAATTCGGTCAGGTGTCCAAGGTCATAGGTATAGATATCCGGCATATAAGGATAATCACTTCCTTTGAAGTTATAGGTCGCCTTAGATCCGTCGGGTAGGGTGGATTCAATTCCGCCCAGATCAAATACTGGTATAACACCCTGAAAGTCATTCAGGAGATTTTTGTTAAATTCTTCCCTCTTGATATTGCCAAGATGGCCGGTTGACTGCCGGCCCAGCATTCTTTTGGCTATTGCTTTCATTCCCTTCTGTAAACCCATATATGGAACGGTGCAGGCCATAAACCTTATGTTTGGATACATTTCAATCAGATAAAGCATCTTCTCCTTATAATAGCCATATACCTTATCAACATCTGTGTCCGGCGTAATATCCACATAACACAACTTGAAGAATGCCACAGGATTTCCCTCATCAGGAATCTGGGCCACAAGGCTGACAAAATCATCGATTTTTGAATGAGGATCTGAATTACTGCCAACCTTAAAGTGTACAAGGGATATTTCGACATTCAATGCGGGATCTTTTGACTCAACTTTCGAAAGCTGGACTCCTGTTTCATCCTCCCACTGGGTAATCCCACTAATAATGTTATTCCCCACTGATTGATGTCCGAAATAAATTTTCAAACCGGCGACTTGTTCGATATAAGTGCCTGCAAATTCAGTACCGCCCCCATATTTTACATAAATCTTATTCATATCATCTTGATTCTTTTGACACCCTGTAAAGATGAGCATCATACATACATATAAAAACCATCTCATAACAAAATATTTTCAGGTTGTACAAATATAACGCATTACGGACTTAAAAAAAATGCGGTTAATCCCCAGACTATTCCATAAAGACAATGCTAAATGATCACTATTCTTGCCGCTAAATCAGCCCCTGGTCGACCATGGCATCGGCCACTTTCAGGAAACCGGCTATATTGGCACCCCTCACATAGTCCACATAGCCGTCTCCGCTGGTTCCGTATTTCACACAATTCTCATGGATATTGGTCATGATATGGTGCAGGCGATCGTCGACCTCGGCACGGCTCCAGTTAATTTTCATGGAGTTCTGTGCCATCTCCAGTCCGCTCGTGGCCACTCCGCCGGCATTGGCCGCTTTCCCGGGAGCATAGAGAATCCGCTTCTCCTGCAGTTTTTCGATGGCCTCGGGGGTGCAGGGCATATTGGCTCCCTCGCAGACACAGATACATCCATGGGCAATCAGCTGTTCCGCATCCTCCTGGTTCAGTTCGTTCTGAGTGGCGCAGGGAATGGCAATGTCCACCTCCACCTCCCAGGGGCGCCTGCCCTGTACAAATTGCGCACTGTCAAACTCCAGGGCATAGGGGGCCACAATATCCTCGTTGGAGGCCCGGAGCTCCAGCATATAGTCGATCTTTTCGGCCGATACTCCCTCGGGGTCGTAGATATATCCGTCGGGACCCGAAAGAGTCACCACCTTTCCTCCCAGCTCGGTCACCTTCAGGGCAGCTCCCCAGGCCACATTCCCGAAACCCGAGATGGCCACACGTTTTCCCTTGAAAGTCTCCCCTATAGTAGCCAGCATCTCCTTGGCAAAATAGACACATCCGAAACCGGTGGCCTCGGGCCTGATCAGCGATCCGCCCCAGTTAATTCCCTTGCCGGTCAGCACTCCTGTATTCTCCCTGGCCAGCTTGCGGTACATGCCGTACAGGTAACCGATCTCCCGGCCACCCACACCAATGTCACCGGCAGGAACATCGGTATCCGGACCAATGTTGTTCCATAGCTCCATCATAAAGGCCTGGCAAAAACGCATGATCTCCGCATTGGATTTCCCCTTGGGATCAAAATCGGAGCCTCCCTTGGCCCCTCCCATCGGAAGGGAGGTGAGACTGTTCTTAAAGATCTGTTCAAAACCCAGGAACTTCAGGATGCTCAGGTTCACACTGGGGTGAAAACGAAGCCCGCCCTTATAGGGACCAATGGCATTGTTAAACTGGATCCGGTAACCCAGGTTCACATGGACCATGCCCTGATCGTCGGCCCAGGGTACCTTAAACACCATGACCCGGTCGGGCTCAATAATCCGGTCCACAATATTGGCCGAACGGAAATGGGGATTTTCATTGTAAACCTCTTCGATGGATTCAAGAACTTCGCGAACAGCCTGGTGGTATTCCACCTCTCCCGGGTGCCTTTTAACCAGGTCATTCATGATGGTATCTACGTTCATAGCAGTTTATTATTTAGTAAGTGTGTTATAAAATGTACCTCAGGCCTGTTAAAACACTGCTGTTTTTATTTGCTTCTCAAACACGTACAGGCAGCTGACATAACAGGCGTTTCGGAAATAATAATCATGGAAAAATCCCGCTTTAAACATAAAGGGGCATCAAAACCTGACAGGCAAGACACCCTCATTATGATCCTGTAAAATTGGAGTTTCTGTGGAGATTACACAAGCCCGGAACGTATGATTAACAGCAGGTTTATTGGCAGGAGCCTGCAGTAAAACCAATGGCCCGGGAAATGACAAAACTGAACAGGAGAAGCTTTATCAGGTCCGCCCTGGTCACCGGATCCGGATTGATGATCGAGCCTCTTGGAGCATGGAGCCTGCCAGCTGCCGCAGATGATTATTTGCTTGGAGTACACCCCTTTATCCACGATCACCCGGATGCAGTATTTATCATGAGGACAGAGGTGGAAAAAAAAACCAATGCTGCAGCCATCCAGGATGCGGGCTTACGTTTTGGCAGATCGGTATTCGGACTCACCGATGATCCCGGTCGCGGAGTACCCCTCACCCACCGGATCGTCCTAAAACCGAACCTCACCTGCCGCTTTCGATGGCATGAACAATATACCATTGAAGGATCCACGGGGATCGTTACAGATGCTCATTTCACAGAAGGGATCATTGAAAGCATCAGGGAACTCAGCATTGAAGCATCACAGGTGCATAACAGGGAGGTAAACTGTCCGGATGACCTGGAGGACGGGGGATTCAATGCCATGGCACAAGAAACAGGCATCGACCTGCAATGTATTGAGACGCCCTTTAACGAGCTGAATCCCGCCCAGATTACCTGGTCGGATATGGAGGAGGGAATTTTCTTCAGGCGTTTGCCCCATATCTGGCCGGTTAATGCACCCGATACCTGGCTCCTGAACATTGCCAAGCTTAAAACGCACTCCACGGGGCTTACCCTGTGCGCCAAGAACCTGCAGGGAACCATTGTGAAAAACTACCAGCGACACTGCGGCTATTGGGGCGAGCCCCTGAATGTGAACAGCGCGGATGTTCAGGACGGTGCTTTCAGCATCATTGAGTCCAACTACCACAGGCATTTGTCCCAGGGGATTCCCCGGTGGGACAGGCCCGGGCAGTCCGGGGGGCTATGGATGGAAACCTGGGCCTCCAGATGTCTGGATAACAATGCGGTCACAAAAGCCGGACTCCATATTGTTGAAGGAATCTATGGAAGGGATGGTGATTTTATAGACGGGCCCAACGAGGGCCTGGCAAAGGATTACATGTGCAATTACATTCTCTTTGGACTGAATCCGTTCTACGTGGACATTATCGGTCACTGGATCGGAGGACATGAACCCGGAAATTTCGGACTGTTCCACCTGGCCCGTGAACATGGGCGCATCTCCACCTTCAATCCCGCCAATATTCCCATCTATGAGTGGGATCCGGCATCCGGGGCCACTTTAAGAAACCTGAGTTCCTTTACCAGGTATCCCCTGAAGACCAGATACCTTCAGAAGGATTACGGCGGGCACAGCGAAGAGCTCTGGCATCTGGTTGATGAGCATTGCGACTATGCAGCTTTTGGCGATCCCTGCCTGAACATCCGGGAAAAACACTTTGGTCTCGATGCCTGCTATCCCAATCCCGCCAGTCACAGAACATTTATCCCGTTTAAAATGTATCAGCCGGGACAGGTTCTCATCGAAATTCTGGATAGCCACGGTAGCCTGGCAGCTGTTTTAACAAACCACTATCTTTCCGCCGGAAGTCACCTTGTCAGCTGGGACTGCCAAAGGCATCCTTCCGGAATCTATATCTGCCGGATGCGGACAGGCGGACAAACGCAGCAAAGGAAAATAATGCTTATTCACTAAGAGCTTCCTCGTACAGGGCTGACACAAAACCCCAGTCGATGATGTTCCAGTAGGCCTCGATGTAACTATTGCGCATGTTCTGGTACCTGAGGTAGTAGGCGTGCTCCCAGACATCAATGTTCAGCAGCGGAGTACCCTGTACCGGCGAAACATCCATCAGGGGATTGTCCTGGTTGGGAAGAGAGCTTACCACCAGCTTGCCATTTGCATCGAGCAGGAGCCATCCCCATCCCGAGCCAAAATGGCTGGCCGCGGTGGCTGAGAACAGGTCCTTAAACTCTGCAAAGGAACCAAAGTCTGCAGCAAGGGCTTCAGCCAGCGCTCCGACGGGTTCACCACCACCATCGGGGGACATAAATTTCCAGTACAGGTTATGGTTGAAATACCCGCCTCCGTTATTTCTGACCGCGTTCCCATAGCTGGAAACGGAGGCGAATATCTTATAAATATCGGTGGAATGTAAGTCTGCATGCACCAGGGCATCATTGAACTTAGAGGTATAGCCTGCATGGTGCTTCCCGTAGTGAACCTCCATGGTCATGGCATCCACATGGGGCTCCAGGGCATTAAAGTCATAACCCAGATCGGGCTGCAGAAAGGTCCCGTCCTCACTTTGGGCCACCAGAGAGGCTGTGGCGCCGGCCTGCGCCATACTGTTCGAACAGGAGGAACTCAGGGTCGGGGCAATCAGGGTTCCGGCACCAAGGATGGCCGAAGTTCTAAGAAATTCACGCTTATTCATTTTTATAGTTTTTTAGATCAAGTACTTAAGGATTTTACATTTTCTATTAAACACCTGCCTGAACATTTTGTTTAAGCAAGTTCTCAACAAAAACTATAAACGACCCTGACTATAAGCGAAACACCCGCTGCAGAACCTCCAGCACCCTGCTGCGGTCCTCCCGGGTCATATTGGATCCTGAAGGAAGGCAGAGCCCCTGTTTAAAAAGACGCTCTGCCGTTCCGTTTACATAAGCCGGAGAACCGGCAAAAACAGGCTGCAGATGCATGGGATTCCATAAGTGCCTGGATTCAATG
This sequence comes from Bacteroidales bacterium, assembly GCA_029210725.1. NCBI lineage: Bacteria > Pseudomonadati > Bacteroidota > Bacteroidia > Bacteroidales > Bacteroidales bacterium. Next base: position 10,419 of record JARGFM010000035.1, read on the forward strand.
TTGTGCCTCTCCAGTTCTTCCATCAGCTGGCTGTGGCTGATCCCTGTCTTACCGGGATCCATCAGAATGGTGGTCAGCCAGAAATTTGAGAAATAAGCCTCCCCGGGTTCCTTCAGGAAGGTGATTCCTTCCACCCGTTCCAGATGCTCCCGGTAGAAGAAATGCATATCTCTTCTTTGCTTTACCCGCTGGTCAAGTACTTCCATTTGTCCGCGTCCAACACCGGCCAGCAGATTGCTCATCCGGTAGTTATAACCGATCTGGCTGTGCAGGTAGAACGAGGCGCTGTCCCTCGCCTGGGTGGCCAGGAACCTGGCTTTTGATGTGAGTTCCCTATCGTCTGAAAGCAGCATGCCGCCTCCCGAGGTGCTGAGTATTTTATTTCCATTAAAAGAGAGAATACCAATCCGTCCAAAAGAGCCGGCCGCCTTCTCCGTGAAGCGGCTGCCCAGGGCCTCTGCAGCATCCTCAATCACCGGGATCCCGTACTGTTCTGCAATGGAGAGAATCTCCTTCATATTCGCAGGCATCCCATACAAATGCACCGGGATAATGGCCTTCACCCGCTTACCTTTCTTAATTCTGTCCTTCACGGCCTCCTCCAGCAGATGAGGGTCCATGTTCCAGCTTTCCTCCTCACTGTCGATAAAAACCGGGGTGGCCCCCATGTAGGCAATGGGGTTTACGGTACCTGAAAATGTAAAAGAGGAAGCAATCACTTCATCTCCCGGCTGAACTCCCAGAATTATCAGCGCCAGGTGAATGGCAGCTGTTCCCGAACTGAGTGCGGCAGCATCTTTGACCCCGCAGTAAGCGGCAACCGCTTTTTCGAATCCATCCACATTGGGTCCCAGGGGGGCGATCCAGTTCTGTTCAAAGGCTTCTTCAAGATACCTTTGCTCCCTCCCGGACATATGCGGGGCGGACAGGTATATGCGTTTTGTTCCGTCTTCCGGCTTCATAAACATCGGCTCATAGGTGGTTAAGAAATACGAAATTAAGATAATTATGGTTTCATGACCGCGCCGCGATGGGTTTTACCGTCGATGAGGATTTCCAGGGGTCGGTCGAAACGCACATGCCGCACATGTTCATCTTCGTATACGGCCTCCATCTGGTCGAGGAAAACAGTGTCGTAGGCGCCGTCCCCGATAAAGGGATTGATGGTCATATAGCCTACCCGGAAGGAGGTGAGGTTCTGAAAAAAGTGGGTTCCCTGGGAGGGATCGATCCGGAAATGCTCCAGTCCCGATTCCACAATAATACGTGCCGCGGAGATCTGCGACCACTTCACCGGGATGCCCAGCCAGGGATCGGAGGAGCCCCAGCGTCCCGGCCCGACCAGCACATAGCCCGTCCTGCTCTCCCTGAAGCCATCATTCAGCTTCTCCATAACTCCGGCAATCTCCTTGCTGGCTGCGGCATTAAATGCATCGGGCTTCACGTAAACAAGGTCCCTGATACCGAAAAACTCCCCGTTTCCCAGGGCCGACCGGGACCAGAGGATGGTCTCCCCCGGCTGTACCACATCCATATCGATATCGGACGACTGGTCGCTCTCCACAATGGGCCTGATCTGCAAAAAATTAAAGAGGTAGGGGCTGCCCCTGGGCACATCCATATCCACGGCAAATTCAATCTCGATGGGCAGGTTCATCTCCTGCTCCCCGATCCGGAGCAGTTCCCTGACAATATCGGCCAGGGGGAAAAGGTCGTGTTGCAGGATCCCGGAAAAGGTCACGATCTTCTTGCCCTCGTAGTTGAGTCCGTCCCGCACAACATCCGACTCATAATCGTATACCGAAGCCACATGCCTGAAAGCCGGATCTCCAACCGCATCCTCAATTTTATGCCGGACCAGGTTTACCGCATCGTCGGTGGAAACATGATAGCTCTCCTCTTTCAGATTCAGGGCATAATACAGTTTCTGGGTATCGCGCAGCATCATTTTGCTGGAGGAGAGCTGCAGAATTTTTTTGGGGAAGGCGGGAGAAAAACGGAGACTCACGCCCCCGTCCACAATATATTTGCCCAGTCCGAAAGCCACCTTGATAATTCCGTCTTTTGCCTTCTCGGGGTCAATGGGATAAAAATTGATGGACCGGGCCACCCCCGAAATGGTGGGGTAGTAACAGCTGCCATGCATGGTTCCGCAGACCTCCTGCAGGACAATGCCCATCTTTTCCTCATCGATGACATTGGAGGTGGCTTCGATATAAGCCTTGCTCTCCTTAAAGTAGACCGAGGCATAGACCGACTTAATGGCACTGGTCAGCAGCTCCATGGTATTGGCCGGATTCTCCTTGTTCACCGGGATCATGTAGGTGGAGTATATTCCAGCAAAAGGCTGATAATGGGAGTCTTCCAGCTTACTGGATGAGCGAACGGCCAGGGGGACCTCGGTCACCGATATAACGGTATACAGATCCTGGTGCAACCAGCCCGGTAGCTTGGCCTCCACAAAGCGCTGCAGGATCTCCTCATCGGAACGGTCCGAAATCCCGATGCGGTAAAGGTCATTGGTCTCCATGAACTCATCGAACACATCGGTGCTCAGCACCACGGTCCTGGGGACCCGGATCAAAACGCTGGGAAACTTGTTGTAGAGGTTGTATTTATCGATAACCGAATTGATGAAGGCCAGTCCGCGTGCCTTTCCGCCGATCGACTCCTGGCCGATGCGCGAAAAGGTGCGGTAGGAGTCGTGACTGTTCTTGTCAAACTGGGCGATAATCCCCCGCCCCTTGCTGATCCGGTAACTGGAGATCGCTTCATACAGGTAGCCACGGAAATCCTCCTTGTTTGGAAAGTCATCCTCCCGGACGTACTTAAAGAGCTGTGCAACCGGAAAGATAGCCCTGGCATTGAGCCACTTGGAAAAATCGTTCCGGGCCGCATGATAGGAAAGCACCTCGTCGGGAACATCCCGGATCTTTTTTTGCAGGGCCTGCAGATCCACCGCCCGGGCCACCTCTTCCCGGGTTTCCGGGTTCCGGAAGATAAAGGGCCCGAAGGCAAAATTCTGAATGATGAAATTTCGCAGCTCCAGGGACAGCGATTTGGAGTACTTGTGCATGAAACCCACCCCCATTTCCCGGGCCAGTGGGGCATTGGAGAGATCGGACGACTGCATCAGAGCGGGCAGGTTGGGATCTTCCATACGCATTTGCTGAACCAGCCTGATCCCCAGCTTTTGTTCCTTATCCCGCGAATCGCCCTTTTTAAAACTCACATCGCTGATCACCCCCAGCAGATTTTCTTTGTAACGCTGATAAAGGCCCATGGCTTCATCGTAAGTCTTGGCCAGCAGAATCTTGGGCCGTCCGCGCATGCGCAGCATCTTCTGGTGCTCATTGAGGGCCTCCTTAACGAAGTTGCGCGATTGCTGCATCACGATCTTATAAAGCTCGGGCAGATAGGTGGAGGTGTAACGAATAGAATCCTCGACCAGGATGATGCACTGCACCCCCACCTGCTCAATATCGTGGGGAGCATTCATCTTATCCTCGATCAGCTTGATAATGGCCAGAAGCAGGTCGGCATTGCCCAGCCAGCAGAACACATAATCGATGGCCGACAAATCTTCCGCATGCAGGCGCAGACTTACCTCCCGGTTAAAGTGGGTCAGTACTACAATGGGGATCTTCTCGTACTTCTTCTTGATTCTCCTGGCCAGGGTAAAGGCATCGTCCGCTCCCAGGTTCAGCATTTCGATCACCAGATCAATATCCTCCTCCTCCAGCTTCCGGAAGGCTTCTGCAGCACTGCCGGCCTTTACAAACACCGGCGGGTACCGGAGGTTCAGGGAGACATACTCATTGAAAATCTGCTCATCGATGCGCCCATCCTCCTCCAGCATAAAAAAATCGTAGTTGGAGCTGATAATCAGAACTGTACGTATACGCTTCTGCATCAACAGGTTAAAAGCTGTATGACTGAAGTCAATCGTGGGGTGATGTCTGGCTTTATGCTCCGTTGTTGAGTTTGCAGGCATGTTTCAAGATAATTGAAATTCTTTTCTTACCATCCATCATAATACAAACAGGCTCCTGAAAGCGGATATGCTTCACAAAACCCGACTCCTCGATCAGCTCCTGCCCGGCCAGCTCATCCCAGCGGATAAAGGAGGTGGACGAATCGTGCTGGATACTGAAATATCCCACATTCATGGAGGTGACGTTGTGGAAAAAATGGGAACCCAGGGAGGCATCCAGGGGAAACTCATCCAGGCTGGTCTCCACGATCACCTTGGCATTGGAGATCTGCGACCAGTTCACCGGGATCCCGATAAAGGGATCGCGGGTGCCCCAGCGGCCCGGACCAATCAGGATATATTTCCGGTCCTCCAAAACCATCTTCCGGTTCAGCTGTTCGATCTGCACGGCCATTTCGCGGGTTCGCATCTTATCAAACTCCTCCGGGTCCACATAAATCAGGTCGGTGATTTGGTCCAGCATTCCGTTGCCCATGCTCTTCTCCGCGTAAATTAACATCTCCTTGGGATCGATCCCTCCTGTATCGAAGGTATATTCTCCCCCGGTGCCCATCATGGGTTTGATCTGCAGGATAAAAAAGGAGGGCTTTCCGTTTGCGGCCGGATCCAGATCCACGGCATACTCCAGCTCCACCGGCGAACCCAGCGCCTCCTTCCCCACATCCATGATCAGTGTCAGAGCCTTTGCCAGGGGGACATATTCGTACTTCAGGATATTGGCAAAATTGAGGATCCGCGGACCCGGGTTGCTTATTCCGGGTTCGATCCGCTCATTTTCCACATCAAAGGTCGAGGCCAGGTGCTTCAGTACCTCATGTTTTTCAGCCTCGGAAATGGGAAGCCGGTGCAGGTTGGCCTCCGAGCCTTCCTTACAGAAATCGACCTCCGAATGAATCATATCCAGAGCCATAAACTCCACCTGTGAATCGCGCAGCTGGCTCTGAATAGAGCTCATCTCCAGGGTAGGATACTTGGGAGAAAAACGATAGGCCCGCTCGCCGTTCACCACATAATGCCCCAGTCCCAGTCCGGCTATGGCAAACCCATCTTCGGGCTCCATATGGGCCACCGGGTAATAGTTATGCGACTGGGCCGTCCCGCTCAGATGGGGATAAAAGTGGTCCTCGTGGTAGGTCCCCACGACATCCTGGATCACCACCGCCATCTTTTCATCTTCCAGGGAAAAGTTGATGGCCTCGAAATAACGCATCGAATGAGGCGAGTAAATGGAAGAATAGACCAGCTTGATGGCATCCTTCAGCTGCCGGAAACGTACATTAAAATCGGGATGGTTATTGGGAATCAGGTAGGTCTCGAAGATCCCCGAGAAGGGCTGCATGGTAGAGTCCTCCAGGAGGCTGGAGGAGCGGACCGCCAGAGGACGGTTCACCAGTTTTAACATCTCCTTCAGGTGCTTCTCCAGGTTGTAGGAAAGGTCGCCCTCCAGGAACCTGGCCCGTATTTGCTCGTAATCGCTCTCCTGGTGAACGGCCTCCATAAGCTTATTACGTTCCATGAAAATATCAAATTCATCGGTACCGATAATAGCTGTAAGGGGTGTGCGGATATTCATCTCGGGGATGATCTCCGAAAAGTTCAAATTATAGATCAGCGTATTGATAAAGGCACAGCCTCTGCCCTTTCCGCCCAGGGCACCACTTCCCATGCTGACAATATTGGACTCGTCGAGCAGCGCCGATCCCTCGAAATTGACAATCTTACCCGTGTTGGATTCGTTGCGGTACTTCTTGATCACATACTTCAGGTAGTTCCGGAAATCATCCGGAGTTTTGAAGTCGGTCACTTTCACCGGGTGGATTATTTTAGCAATCTTGATCTCACCGCGGGCCATCAACCAGAGAGAAAAGTGATTTCTTTTCCCGTGGTAAACCAGCGATTCGCTGGGAATGGAGTCGATATGCTTTTCAAATTCCTTCAGCGACTGCGCCTCGGCAATCTTCATTCCCCCCGAATCCCGGTAGATGAAGCTTCCAAAACCCAGGTGGTGCATGATAAAGTTGCGGATATCCTGCAGAAGAGTCTCGCTGTTCTTGTTGATAAAGGTCGATTTCAGTTCAAAAGCGCGCTGGGAGTTTTTAATATCGGACGACTGGATCACCGTGGGAAGCCCCTTGATCATCTCGCGCACCTGCGAGATCAGGCTGAAGCCCGCCTGGTGGTCCATCTTATCCTCTTTGGGAAACTTCACATCGCTGATCACGCAAAGCAGCGAGTCCTGGTATTTCCCCACGGTCTGGATGGCCTCTTCATAGGTAGTGGCCAGCAGTATCTTGGGACGCGCCCTGAGCCTCAGAACCTTAAACAGCTCATCGGTGCTTACATCGTCAATAATCCGCTTGGTCTGCTCGAGTACCGTGTTGTATAACAAGGGCAGATAGCGCGAATAGTAGATCTCTGAATCTTCCACCAGCAGGATCGTCTTGACCAGTCCGAGCTGCGTGTCATTTTCCACATTCACCTTGTCCTCCAGGTGTTTCACCATGACAAAGAAGATGCTGGAATCGCCGTTCCAGACAAAAAGCCGGTCGATATTGCTCAGAGTGGGATTGGTCTCCTTGAAGGAACTCACCTCCCGGTCGTTGTTCAGCAGCACATAGATGGGGATGTAGGGGTAATCGTTCTTCACCCGGGCCGATACCTGCATGGGAGTCACCTTGTCGTTGCCAATCATCAGGATCACCATATCGAAGTGGCGGGAATTAAGCTGCTCGATGGCCTCTTCATAGGTCGAGACCCCGGTGACCCGTGGCATAGAGGTCAGGTTCAGCTGCGAATATTCCCCCAGGATATGTTCCGAAAAACGTCCTTCTTTTTCAATGCTGAAGGCATCATAGAGCGTGGCCACCAGCAGGATCTCCTTGACCTTGTAGCGCATCAGGTCGTGGAAAATATCGCGGTTGGCATTTTGCTTGGCCAGGAATTTCTGAAGCAGCATCCTGGAGCTGACATCCCGGGGGTGCTGGAACTGGCTGAGCTCTTCCCGGACCGTATCTTCCTCCGTGCTCTTATACAGCATCTTACGGGCTTCCTGGCTGCTCAGATAATTGGAAATGATGCTGGCCAGGTTCTCAATCAGCTGCCGCTCCTCCTTCAGAAAGGGCCCCTCGTCCATCTCGGGAAAGGCCTTCAGGTAGAACACCTCGATAGATCCTTTCCTGCTGTCTATGGTCTCGAACTTCTTTTCAAGCCGCCAGTCGCCCTCCCTGAAGCCCTGGCTTGAATAATCCCTGCCTTCGAACCAGACCCGGGCCACGGTCATTTCGGGGTATTGCCAGGCCCTCGGCAAAATCTCCGCAATCTGAGTCAGGGTCTCCTCAATGGACCGGTTCTCCTTAATGATCTGGGTGGTCTCATTGATACAGGTGAGTTCCTTGAGGCGTTCCTTCCTCTCGGCAATCAATCGTTGAATATCTTCTTCGGACCGGGGTACCAGGCTCACTTTGTTTGGATTTGGACAGAAAGTTAGCAGTAAGTTTTGAATCTTCCTAACCCGGCCGGCACCGGACCTATGAAGCTCTTAGCCCGGCCGGCACCTGACCTATGAAGATCTTAGCCCGGCCGGCACCTGACCGCCGGGATCAGCAAATTCAGGGATTTTTTGCCACAATGGCTTAAAAGACTAACCCTTACTCTCAAACACGTTCCCGCTGTGCAGCAGGTCGTCCATGTTTTTGATTTTAGTGGTCTTTCTGGCGTGCTGTACCTGGTCGTACATTTCCGATTCGTAAACCGTGGAGTCGGTAGCCCGGATCACCCCCATGGCTACCGGAAACTCCGGAAGCTCCATGCGCACCAGCCGGTAGTGGTTGGTATCGTCCGGGTCCTGTGCATTGTGAACAATCAGGTCCTCTTCCGTGACCCCGTTTTCCCCGATGGTCACCACCTCCATCCTGTTGCATCTCATCATCAGTCCCTTGTTGCGCTCCTTTCCGAAGATCATGGGCTTCCCGTGTTCCAGAAAGATCTGGTGGTCATCCCGCACTTCCTTACCGGTAATATCCTTATGCACCTGGTTGGCAAAGATTATGCAGTTCAGCAGGATCTCCACCACACTGGTTCCCTTGTGCTCGGCAGCCGCCTTAAATACCTTATGCATCATCCTGGGATCGCTGTCCACCGTACGGGCAAAGAAGGTCCCCTGGGCCCCCATAGCCAGTTCACCCGGACTGAAGGCATTCTCGATGGTTCCGTCCGGAGAAGTCTTGGTTATGCTCCCTTTGGGAGTGGTAGGGGAATACTGACCCTTGGTAAGACCGTAGATCTTATTGTTGAACAGCAGGATATTTACATTGATGTTCCGCCTGATCGTATGGATAAAATGGTTCCCTCCAATGGCCATGGAATCACCGTCGCCGGTAACGATCCACACACTCAGGTTGGGATTGGACACCTTGATCCCCGAGGCGATCGGATTGGCCCGCCCGTGCAGGCTGTGAAATCCATAGGTATTGATGTAATAGGGAAAGCGCGACGAACAGCCGATCCCCGATACAAAGACCACCTTATCCTTATCGATGCCTGTTTCCGGCAATACATTTTTGACGGTAGCCAGTACAGAATGCCCCCCGCATCCGGCGCACCATTTAACCGGTCCGTCCAGTTTATAATCCTCTTTTGTGCTAACAGCTACAGGTTCAAAGTTGTGTGCCATGATTCCTATTTTATCGATTCCAGAACTTCATTAATCTTCACCTTCAATTCAGAAATAAACAGCGGCAATCCCTGCACCTTATTATACTGCAGGTACTCAAACTGGGGATGACGGGAACGCAAATGAGAGGCAAACTGCCCCAGGTTCAGTTCGCATACCAGGATCTTCTTATACCTGGAAAACACCTCTTCGGTATTGCCCGGCAGGGGATTGATGTAGTTGAACTGCGCCAGGGCCACACTTTTCCCCTCCTCATACAGGTCCTTCACCGCACTGACCAGGGCCCCGTAGGTGCCTCCCCAGCCCACTACCAGCAGGTCGCCTTCCTCCTTGCCGACAACCTCCTGATCCGGGATAAATTCGACCACCTTCTGCACCTTCTTCTCACGCAATTCCACCATCACCTGGTGATTCATGGGGTCGTGCGACACCACTCCCGTCACATCCTCCTTTTCCAGTCCCCCTACCCGGTGACGCAGTCCGGGCTGTCCCGGGACGGCCCAGTAGCGGTTAAGCCTTTCGGGATCACGCTTGTAAGGCTGGAAGTCCTCTTCGTTGTCCTTCACTTTCGGGGGATGAATCTCCGGCATATCCTTCATGGAAGGGATCTTCCACAGCTCCGAGCCGTTGGCCAGGTAGCCGTCTGTCAGCAGGATTACCGGGGTCATATGTTCCAGGGATAGTTTTGCGGCCTGGAAGGCATAATTAAAACAGTTAGCCGGCGATGTGGCCGCCAGGACGATGCAGGGCGACTCCCCGTTCCGTCCGTAAAGCGCCTGCAGCAGGTCCGACTGTTCGGTCTTGGTAGGCAGCCCGGTGGAGGGCCCGCCCCGCTGAACGTTCACAATCACAAGGGGCAGCTCGGTGATCACCGCCAGCCCGATGGCCTCCCCCTTCAGAGCCAGTCCAGGCCCGGAAGTGCTGGTACAGGCCAGCTTTCCGGCAAAAGAGGCCCCGATGGCCGAACTGATCCCGGCTATCTCATCCTCGGCCTGAAATGCAATAGCACCCAGGTGCTTGCGCTTGGTAATCTCCTGCAGGATCTCGGTGGCCGGGGTGATGGGATAGGATCCCAGGAACAGCTCCAGACCCGCTTTCTCGGCGGCAGCCAGCAAACCCCAGGCTGTGGCCTGGTTGCCCGTGATATTCCGGTACAGCCCCTTCTTTCCTTTTACCGGGTCCACATGAAAGGTGGTAGAGAGCGCTTCAATGGTCTCTGCATAATTGTATCCTTCATGCAAGACCGCAATATTCGCTTTGACCAGCACCGGTTTTGTCTTGAACTTCTCCTTCAGAAAGTCCTCCCCGATTTTAATATCGCGGTTAAAGAGCCAGTAGAGCAGACCCGCCACAAACTGGTTCCGGGTTTTTTCCGCATTTTTGCTGTCAAGCCCGTTCTGCATGGCCACATCGCGCGAAAGCATACTGATGGGAGCCTTCACCACATTGTAACCATCCAGGGAATCATCGTGAAGAGGATCCTCCTCATAGCCGGCCTTCTTATAGTGCTTGTTGTCGAAGTTGTCTATATCGATAATGATGGTGGCCCCATCCTTCACCCACTTCATATTTGCTTTCAGAGCGGCGGGGTTCATGGCCACCAGTACATCGGCCTGGTCGCCCGGAGTGGATACCTCCTTATGACCGATATGCACCTGGAAGCCCGATACACCTGCCACCGTACCCTGGGGTGCCCTGATCTCCGAAGGGTAGTCGGGGAAGGTGGACAAATCGTTCCCGATAAATGCAGAGGTATCTGAAAACTGCGTTCCTGTAAGTTGCATACCATCGCCCGAATCGCCTGCAAACTTCACAACTACCTCGTCCAGCTCAATGACCCTGTGGTTTTTTGCCATGGGTAAAAAAATTTGAAAGTTAAATTGTCAGATTATTTGAACGTTTATATCAGATTATTTGAACGTTTATATATGGATATTCTCAAGATAGAATATTGATCCTCTGGTCCCTGCTAAATAATTGTTAAATACAGTTCAAAGTTAGGTATTTTAATACCCGGGTGTTAATCCCGTCTCCATTTTCTTAACATTTTCTTAAACATGACAGGCATTCCTACAAAACAGGGCCTGAATGTTTAAAAGTTTTCGTTTATCTCAAAGACCGCCATCGTTTATTTCAAAGACCGCCATCGTTGATCTCAAAGACCGTTCTTATATAGTTAACCATGTAAATATATAGATATTTACAGATAAAACGAAAGAAGCATCTCGTCTAAAACGAAAGAAGCATCTCGTCAATTGTCCTGGACATTGTCCAAAAAGCTGCATGGCTCCGCTGAATTACAAACCTGATCCATTTTTCTCATGTTTGGGTAGTCGTTTTTCCATGTTTGGGTAGTCGTTTTTCCAGTTTTTTTGACATAACAACTCTGTTACATTATAATGCAACTCTCACTTTCAATACTTCCGCTTCTTATAAAACAATGCTTTTTAACCCATTATATTTAAGACAGATAGAAGAATCATGATTGGAAATTTAAAATGGAGGAAATGTAAAGTAATAACGAAATGTAACAAACATGTTACATCAAGTTTTCAGGTAAACGGATGCCCCCAAATGCCCGCACAGAAATCCCTGTATACCTGAATAGAAATCTCCAATTTCCCGCACTGAAATCGCCATTTCCCAGCACTGAAATCTCCTGAATACCAATATACCGCCAGAGGCCTCTCCCGATTTATCCTGGCTTATCTATGCAGCCCGGTTCTGCCCGCTGATCCGGCCGCAGGCAGCGGGTATACGCTCGCTGGATTCAATATCTGCTTGAATATTCGCTGCAGAAACTGTATTTTACTGCGCGAAAAACCGGGAGCACCATACAGACCTTCACATCTAACAAAGCGGAATACACAGATGGCGATAATTAAAAGCGTAAGAGGATTCACCCCTAAAACGGGAAAGAACTGCTACCTGGCCGACAGCGCCACCCTGATCGGCGATGTGGTTTTGGGCGATGACTGTTCCATCTGGTTCTCTGCGGTGTTACGCGGCGATGTAAATCCCATCCGCCTGGGGAACAGGGTGAATATCCAGGATAACTGCACCCTCCATACTACCTTCAACGAATCGGTGGTGGAGATCGGCGACGATGTGACCGTCGGTCACAATGTGGTGATCCATGGTGCCCGCATCGAAAGTCATGCGCTTATCGGGATCGGATCGGTTCTGCTGGACCATGTGGTGGTGGGCTCCAACACTCTGGTAGCGGCCGGGTCGGTAGTGCTGGAGAGAAGCGTCCTGGAGCCCAACAGCCTCTATGCCGGTATTCCTGCCAAACGGATCAAAACCGTGGATCCCCGGCGGGTGGAGACCATGATCAAACGGATAGCCAAAGATTATGTGATGTACGCCGCCTGGTATAAAGAGGATCCGGAAAACCTCGAAGATCAGGGAAACCGCCAAAATCAGGGAAACCGCCAAAATCAGGGAAACCGAAAAGATCAGGGAAACCGCCAAGATCCGGAGGATAAATAGTCTTTGGAGCAGGCAGGCGCATTTCTGCAAGACCTGGCTCCCTAGCCCCAGATATTCCGCTTTAGCAGGCTGATCTTCTCGTTAAAGAACATATTGGCGATCACCCCGAAATAAGGGGTGTGATCGGAGACATAAAATTGATTGTCGCCGGCCCTGCTGGTGGCCAGCAGATCCTTTCCGGAAAGAAGCTCCTGCACAGAAAGCGCCACAATCCGTGGCGTATCGAGCACATTCACCTCAAAGTTCAGGAAGCGGCTGATCTGGTTGCGGATGATGGGATAGTGGGTACAGCCCAGGATCAGGGTATCGATACCGTTGAGTTCCTTGCGGGAGAGATAGGACCGGATAATGGCATTGGAAATATCATCGAACACGAAACCCTCCTCGATCATGGGAACAAACAGGGGGGTAGCCAGGGAGCTGACATTCAGACCGGGATGGGTCACCTTTGAAATTTCATTGGAATCGGCCAGCAAATGAGACAGGGTCTCCCTGATCTTCCGTTCGTAGGTTCCCGAATCGATGGTCGCTTTGGTCCCGATGATCCCCACCGTGCTGGCATTGCCCGCCAGCGCCCTGGGGGTGCCCTCCGAGTCAAGAATGGAGCCCGTGTTGACACACACGTGGTTCACCACCGGATCAATCACATTCATGACCACAGCCCGGTCACCCACATGCGCTTTAACCTCATCGAAGGCATTGGAGGAGGCCGAGTTGCAGGCGATCATAATCATCTTACAGTTCTGTTCCAGCAGGAAATCGGTAATCCCCAGCGAATACTGCACGATCGATTCACGCGACTTATCCCCGTAGGGCAGGTGGGCCGTATCTCCAAAATAAACCAGCTGTTCATTGGGAAGCAGGGTGTGCAGCGCATGCGCCACAGTAAGCCCGCCAACTCCCGAATCAAATAACCCTATGGGACCATTCTTTGCCACAATATTTAAAATTTCCCGGTCTGCCTGAGCGGATCTCCAAATCTGGACCGGATCTCCAAATCAGGACCGGATCTCCAAATCAGGACCGGATCTCCAAATCAGGACCGGATCTCCGAATCAGGACCGGATTTTCAATAATGAAGGTACAAAAAAAAGGATTGTGAAACGCTTTTGGCTTCACAATCCTGAAATTTTATGCCTGGTCCGGTGTTATGCCTGATCCAATTAATGCCGGACCGGTTTTATACCCGGTCCAATGAATGCCGCTCCGGTATTACTGTATACCCAGCCTGGCTTTGACCAGGGGATCCATATCCAGGCTCTCCTCTGATGTGTAGATAGGATTGCCCGTACTCAGATCAAATACATAGATCAGTCCGTGCTCCATGGCAACCTCCTCAATGGCCTTACGTGCTTTCTCCATCACCGGCTGCATCAGCACCATGTTCTTCTGCTGCAAGTCCTGCTGGGCAGTCTGGGAAAAATTCTGAAGGCGCATTTGCAGTTCCTGGATCTCCGATGCCTTGGCCTCTTTGATCAGATTGCTCATGGTGGATTCGGATTGGTTAAATTCCTCGATTTTCTTATTGATCTCTACCTGGATCCTCTCGATCTCGTCCGTATAATGCTTCTGCAGCTCCTGCACATTTGCAATTGCTGAATCATACTCAGGCATGGCCTGGACCAATAATTCGGAAGTCACATGCCCAAATTTCTGTGCATGGAGTGCAATGGCTATACTCATAACGGCCATGGCAAGGATCATTCGTTTCATCATCTTATTTTTCTGTTATTAGCGTATTTAATTGATTGCTTGCAAAAAGCGGCTACAAATGTAAGATTTTAATTTTTATAACCTAACTTTTTCAGCACTTCGTCACTCAGGTCGTAGCGCGGATTTGAGTACAAAATGGAGGCCCCCGATGAGGTGTCGAATATGATGGCATAACTGCCTTCGGCCGAAAGCTCCTTGACCGCTTTGAAGATGGCATCCTGGACCGGCTTTACCAGCTCCTGGCGCTTTTTTGAAAGATCGCCGTCGGGACCGAAATATTTGTTCTGAAGATCCTTCACGGAGTGCTCCTTGGCAATAATCTCCTCTTCCCTCTTGGTCCTCATCTCGTCGGTAAGCAGCACGCGTTCCGACTTGTAGGTTTTGTACATCGTCTCAATCTCCTCATATTGAGCCGCAATCTCCGTCTCATAGTCCTCTGAGATTTTATCCAGCTGGTCCTGCGCAGCCTTGTAGGAGGGGATGTTCTGAAGAATATAGTCCGAGTCGACAAAGGCAAATTTCTGTGCCAGGGCACTTCCTGCAAAGAGGCTCAGCACCAGGGCAGATATCATTAATTTTTTCATGTGTATAAGATTTTTGGATCTCTGATGATCTTTTATTTTAAGTATGCTCCTCAAACACCGTACCAAAATAATAAAGCGCTGTGAATTAGAACTGCTGACCCATGGTAAAATGGAACTGGGAACCACTGATACCATCGCTGTTGGGATATTCGTCGAATCCCCAGCCCCAGTCGATCCCCAGCAGTCCGAACATGGGCAGGAAGGCTCTGACACCCACCCCGGCTGCACGCTTGGCGCTGAAGGGATTAAACTGATCGATGCTGTACCAGGCATTTCCCCCTTCCAGGAAGCCCAGCACAAAAATGGTGGCCGAGGGGTTCAGCGATACCGGGTAGCGCAGCTCCAGGGTGTACTTGGTGTAGACGTTCCCCGATTTGTTCCCGTTCTCATCCACCGGGGTCAGGCTCCGGTTGGGATATCCGCGCTGGGCGATGACCTCCCTGCCGTAGAGGTTGTAACCCGAAAGCCCGTCGCCGCCCAGGTCGAAGCCTTCAAAGGGAGAGGGCCCGATATCGTCGTTGTAGTGTCCCAGGTAGCCATACTGCATCCGGGCCATCAGCACCAGGTCGCCCATCAGGGCATGGTACCAGTCGGCCTTGAACATCCAGCGATGGTACTCCACCCACTTGTACTTTTCATCGTCCGGGATATTGAGATAGTCGCGATCCGGGTTAAGGAGCGAATAGGGCGGCGTGATCTGCAGGCTCAGGCTCAGGTTGGATCCGCTCCTGGGATAAATGATCTGGTCCTGGGAACTCCGCCCCAGGGTAGTGGTAAAACTGAAGTTATTAAAATGGCCGTTGTTCACCAGGAACAGTCCGGGGTAGTCCTTCACCTTATATCGCTGGTAAGAGAAAGCGTTATAGAGAGTAAAGTAGTCGTCGGGCCAGGAGAGCCGCCTTCCCAGTCCGATGGAAGCCCCGATCACCGAGTAATACTCATCCTTGAGATCATCCTTGCTGCCTCCATAGTAAAAGGGGTAGGGGTTCCGGTTCATCTTGGAAAAATACCCCGATACCGAGAAAGAGTTGGGCTTCCTGCCCCCGAACCAGGGCTCCACAAAGGAGAAGTTATAAGACTGGTAGACCTGGCCGTTGGTCTGGGCCCTCACCGAAAAGGTCTGACCGTCTCCCGAGGGGATGGGCCTCCAGGCCTTGCGGTCGAACAACCTGCTGGCTGCAAAGTTGGAGAAACGGATCCCCACGGTACCCACCAGCATGCCGCCCCCGTAACCACCCGAAACCTCCAGCTGGTCGGTGGCGCGCTCCACCAGTTTATACTCGATATCCACCGTACCATCGGCCTGGTTGGGAATCGGATTGGGTTCGATTTGTTCCGGGTCGAAATGCCCCAGGTTGGCCAGCTCCCTCACCGTACGGATGAGCTGCTGCTTACTGAACTTATCGCCCGGCAGGGTACGCAGCTCACGGCGCACCACATGTTCGTTGGTCCGGTCGTTCCCGGAGATAATCACATTGTTGATCAGGGCGATTTCTCCCTCGTAAATACGCATCTCAAAGTCGATGGTATCATCCTCCACACTAACCTCCACCGGGGTCAGCTGGAAAAAGAGGTAGCCGTTATCGAGATAGACTCCGTTGACGGCATCTTCATCGATAAAGAGGCGCTCGTCCAGAACGGTCTGATCAAAGATATCCCCCTTCTCGATTCCCAGATACGCATCCAGCAGTTCCGAAGGGTACTTGGTGTTCCCCACCCAGGTGATATCCCCGAAGTAGTATTTATTTCCCTCTTCCAGATTGATATAAAGATCAAGGCGCTTATCCTTCCCTTCCGTAAAGGACACCGAATCGGACAGGACCTTGGCATCCCGGTATCCGTTCTCGTTGTAGAAAGCCACCAGGTTCTTCTTGTCCTCCTTAAAAGCCTCCGAAACCAGTTTGGATGCCTTAAAAATGTTGATGTTCACCTTCTTGGTATCCTTCATCTTTCGCCGCAGCACCGACTGCTTGAAGGCCGTGGCCCCGTTAAAATAGATCTCATCGATCTTCACGCGGTCCATTTTATCTACCTCAATCTCCATCTCCACCATGTTCACCCGGAGGGTATCGTCCTGCAGGTTGATCCTTACCTCCGTATTCAGGAATCCCTTCTCAACGAAATGCTCCCGGATAATCCGTTTGGTATTATCCAGAATATCGTCGGTCACCTGCTGCCCCCTTTTCAGATTGATCTTCTCCAGCAAATCCTGGCTCTCCGATTTCCCCACACCGACAATATCCAGGGTCGACATCCTGGAACGCTCGGTGAGATAGATATCGAGCCACACACTGTCGTTGCGGATCTGACTGGCCGAGATCATGGCATCGGAGAAAAGCCCCTGGTTCCAGAACTTTTTCAGGACATCGGTCACCTGGTCGCCCGGAAGAGTAATGGTGTTGCCCACTTTCAGTCCCGAGAGACTGACCAGCACCTCCTTCTGGATAAATTCTATGCCGCTGACCGTTACATCTGCAATGACATACTTTTTGGGATTTTCGTAGTCCATGACCCGGAGCGTATCGTGCCCGGCCTGCTGCTGGGCCACTGCCTGCTGTGCCACAAGACCTGTAAAGAAGATCAGGAGCGCCGTAAAAAGAAAAGTCCGTTGTCTCATTCCTGCAATAATATTCCTTCTGTTAATCGTTTTGTAAAGCTCTGGACCTTCCACTCAGCTTACCGAATCGTCGCTCCCGTCGTTGAAAATCGATAATGGCTTCGTAGAAATGCTCCTTGCGGTAATCGGGCCACAATACGGGTGTAAAGTAGAGTTCCGTATACGCAAGTTGCCAGAGCAGAAAATTGCTGATCCTCCTCTCTCCGCTGGTTCTGATAAGCAGTTCGGGGTCGGGCATGAACGATGTAGCCAGATAAGATTCCAGTAAAGCAGAATCGACCTGGTCCGGATTAAGTTGCCCGGAAGCTACATCGGCCACCATTGTTTTTACCGCATTGGTGATTTCCCAACGACCGCTGTAACTCAGCGCCAGGACCAGGGTCAGCCCCGTGTTATCCGAAAGAAAACTCACTGCTTGATTCAGTTGTTTATGTACGCTTTTGGGAAGATCAGACACGTTTCCAATCACTAGCAGGCGGACATTATTCTCGTTTAGCTTATTGGTTTCATTGGTAATGGAACGGGTAAGAAGAGCCATCAGACCATCGATCTCGGTACGGGGCCGGTTCCAGTTCTCGGTCGAAAAGGCATACAGAGTCAGATACTCAATCCCCAGCTCCCCTGCAGCCTCGACCACCTGACGCACCGACTCCACCCCGTTCCGGTGGCCGAAGATACGCTCCACGCCCTTCTTCTCTGCCCAGCGGCCGTTGCCATCCATAATAACGGCCACATGCCTGGGAAGGCTGTTACGCTCTATTTGCTCCTTCAAATTCATGTTCTCCTGGTCCCCTAATTCTTTTTCCCTACATTCCTTTTGAGCATCACCGGACCCTTATCGGTTCCCGAACTCACTCGAGCCCCCGGTCCCTTTCCGGTCCGCTACCCCTTTATTTTCAGGGGGTGATCACTGGAAAATCTGAACCAGTTATCGTTCTTGTTCCTCTTGCTGTTAATGTTAATCCTGTAGGTCTTCTCCTGGTATGTAGGACACTCGTTCAAATAATTAAAAATCTTATAAGTGAGGAAAATCCCGGTAAACATATACCAGTCGTTGTTCCCCACCGGGGTCTGCACCGCTTCTCCGCCCGGGTTTGCCACCCCGTCGAGCAGGTCGGTAAAGGTGGTTCTCATGCTCACCTCCACCCCTCCGCTTAGCCTTTTCCCCAGGTTCGCCTTCACTCCTCCCCCGAAGGGCAGATACAGGTGCGATTTCGACTCGCCCGACAAATTCAGACCATAGCCCAGACCTGCTGTCACATAAGGTGAATAATTCGTTTTCTTGCTGGCCGTTTTATAGGGCCACCAGTTGAATTCGAAATCAAGGCCCAAATCTACAAAACTTGAGTGGAATTCCGCCTCTGTTCCCCCTAAAATCTCACCTGACCCGGCCAGATGATAAAAAACAGCATGGGCCCGAAGGGAGTTGCGCAGGTTGAAGTTATGGCGGTAGATGGGCCCAAAGGCCGGGGGAGAAAAGAGGGGCTGAGGGATATAAGGAGCCAGATCGCCCATATACCAGGGCACTGCGGTCATAAGTCCAATATCGCTCTTACGCTGCCCGGAAGCAGGCGAAGAAAAAACTATAAGTGAAATGATTACCAGCAGGTGCGCCCCGCCAAACCGCAAAAATCTTCTACCTGTAAAGTTTCTGAAGGATGGGCCTTCCGTTCTTATCGTTCCTGATTTTATATATGGCTTTAACACTGGCTGTATAATATGAATCATTGTATTCGGACCATTCGGAAGCGTATCCGTCGATCTGGTCCGAAAGAGAGAAACTGTAGCCCAGCTCAAAGCCCATGCTCCAGCGGGGGTCAATTTCGAACTTCACACCTGCTCCCACGGGGAAAACGAGGGAGTAAACTGCATTATTGTTGTAGCCGGGATTGTTTACAGGCTCTTCCCCGTCGTTATTCAGATCCTTGACATACGATTTGGACAAAATGCCGGAAGCCCCTCCATACATGTATAAGAACAAGCGGTTATAGGCATTCACCATGCCCCTGCGGTTATAGATGCCCGGTGCAAACACATTTTCCCGGGTGCCCATGATATAATACTCGCCCCGGAACCCGTGTACCAGGGCGTGACTGGTAAATGAATAGTAGCGCCCGTGACTGCTGCCGGGTTCATCTTTCCCCCCGTACATGTAGTAACCCAGGTCCATGGAAACGGCCATTTTATTGGTGATCATAAAACGGGGATTAAGGCCGAAGCTGGGCCGGAATCCGTTAATCATATTGGCAAGGGGCTGGTTGGCCAGGCCAATATCTCCGTGGAAGGCGACCCCTGCCACGTACATATCCAGCTCATAGCGCCGCAGCTTCCAGCGCTGACCAAAGCTATCCACAGATGTAAAAAGCAGAAGCGCGATAATGGGGATCCATAGTTTGTTCTTCATGGCCAGGGAATTCGGGATACAAGCATAAAATTAATAAATATTTTTAATTACGCTTATCTGCCCCCCACATTAACTTATTCCGCAGGGTGCTGTAGAAGCTGATATTCTCGATCCGGATCATCTTCAGAGAGTATTCCGCTTTGCGGATCAGAACAGTGGCATCCACATCCAGATCGATGGTATGGGAGTCTATCGCCAGCTGGAACTGGGGATCGCGGGTATGAACCGACAGTTGCAATACAGCCGAGTCGGGCAACACCAGGGGACGAACAGTCAGGTTATGGGGCGCAATGGGGGAAAGCACAAAAGTATTGGATTCGGGAACCACGATGGGCCCCCCCACACTCAGGTTATAAGCGGTTGATCCGGTGGGCGTCGACAAAAGAAGACCGTCGGCCCAGTAGGAACTTAAAAATTCGTCGTTTATTTTCACATGGATGGTAATCAGCGATCCGGAGGTCTTGTAGATCCTGACCTCGTTCAGGGCCACCGACCTGTGTTTCAGATCCACTCCGGGCACCTCGACCCGGAGGAGCATCCGCTCCTCGATATCAAAACTCCCGCTGAAGACACTTTCCAGCGATTCCTCCATATTTTCCTGGGAGATGTATGAGAGAAAGCCCAGTCGTCCGATATTGACCCCCAGTACCGGGGTCCCGCTGTCACGAACCAGGTTCACCGTTTCCAGGAAGGTCCCATCGCCACCCAGTGAAAAGAGAAAATCAAGCCCTTCGGGCAGATCCTGATGACAGGTAAAGAGCCCGGCCACCCTGGGCCGGAGACCGGTCTTTTTCTGAAGAAACTCAAAGAGGGGTTCGTAGACCCATACATCTACATTGAGCATCAGGAACTTGCTGAATATCGTGGCAATATTCTCACGCGCATAGGAAGGAAAGGTCCTTCCAAAAACAGCAACCTTCATGGTCAGATATTGAGGTATTTCAACAGGACATCAAACCGCTCCTGGTAAAATTCATCCAGGTCCTCGCTGTCCAGATGAGACGAAACTACCATATAATTATAGCGGTCCAGGGTCTCCAGAATGGAAGCCAGATCGGTCAGGTTGACCTTCAGGGTCACCCTCAGACGGGAATTGTCGTCGGAGGTGGCCACGTAGAGGCTCAGGATCCGGCCATTATTGCTCTCCACGATCTGTGAGATCTCGCTCAGGGAATAGTCGTGGGGATTCATCTCCAGCTCGATGATCCCGCCCGGCTGCTGCATGGCCGACAGGCGGGCAAATTTCCGCGTCAGATCTTCCTGGGTAATGACCCCCAGGTAATGCTTTTCCCTGTTCAGCACCGGCACCAGGGTCAGCTCCATGCGCGACATAAGTTCGATCACTTCGTAGATATGCTGCTCCTCCCTCACATAAGGTTTCTGGAGCGAGAGACTGTGATTGCCCACCGCTTCGTCGGGATCGTTCAGATCATATATATCGGCATCGGAAATCAGTCCCAGAAAATCCCGTTGATTCACAATGGGCAAATGCTTCACCCGGAACACCTCCATCCAGGAGAGTGCACTGGTCCCTGTGTCCGATGTTTTCAGGGCCGTTACCACATCCGATATGAGTTCTCGAGCAAGCATAAGGCAGTAAACTTACAGGTTTAACGAATATAATACAAATAATGTTCCACTTTAGGAATCAGGCTGGCCGGGCACCCTGATTCCCGGGCACCTGAAATCCTGCTTTTCCTTCTCAAAGGGCGGATTTTAGTTTATGCTGGATGGTATTGAGCAGAACAGAAATGGCCACCTCGTTCCTCCCTCCCTGTGGCACAATCACATCGGCCACGCGTTTCGAAGGTTCAATAAACTGCAGATGCATGGGCTTGACCGTCTTCTCATAGCGCTCGAGCACCTGCTGCACGCTCCGCCCCCGCTCCTCCATATCCCGGTGAATCACCCGGCCCAGCCGGTCATCGGCATCGGCATCCACAAAGACCTTCAGATCGATGGCCTCCACCAGCGGCATATGGGTGTAAATCAGGATTCCCTCTACGATCACTACCTCGCGTGGCTCAATGGTAAGAGTATCTTCCGAGCGGGTACAGGTCAGATAACTGTAACGTGGCTGCTCCACGCTTTTGCCCTTCTTCAGCTGACGGATATGCTTCACCAGCAGGTCAAACTCCAGCGAATTGGGATGGTCAAAATTGATTTTCTGTCGCTCCTCCATGGGGAGGTGACCGCTGTCTTTATAATAAGAGTCCTGGGGAACCAGGGCCACCTGGCTGGGCGGGATCTTCTCCAGGATTTTATTAACCACGGTGGTTTTACCCGAGCCCGTACCGCCTGCAATGCCAATGATAAACATAAATGTCTGTTAGAGTGGTCAGAATGTCAGCATGTTAGAAAGCTAAGAATAATAACACCCCTAACTTACTAACTTTCTGATTAAATTTGCACAGCAATCAAGCAGAATACCATCATGGAACCAGGCTTATACCCGCTTAAATTTATACCCATCCTGAAAGATAAAGTCTGGGGAGGTTCCAGGCTCCGCGATGTACTGGGTAAAAACGCGTCGGACCAGGCCGGTGAGAGCTGGGAAATCTCAGGAGTGAAAGGCGATCTTTCCATCGTACAGAACGGATTCCTGGCCGGGAACAACCTGCAGGAGCTGGCCGAGGTCTATATGGGCGACCTGCTTGGCGATACGATATTCGAACGCTTCGGGGCGGAATTCCCCCTGCTGATAAAATTTATCGATGCGGCCGATTTCCTGAGTGTGCAGGTACACCCCGATGATGAGCTGGCCCGGAAACGGCACGACTCCTATGGAAAAACAGAGATGTGGTATATCCTGGAGTCCAGCGAGGGACAACTGATAGCCGGGTTCAACCGCGAAATGGACCGGGAGCAGTACCTGAAACACCTGAAGGAGGGCAGCCTGAAAGAAATCCTGAATATCGAAAAGGTGAAAGCGGGAGATATATACTATATGCCGGCAGGACGTATTCATGCCATTGGCCCCGGGGTCCTGCTGGCCGAGATCCAGCAGAGTTCCGATGTGACCTACCGGATCTATGACTGGGACCGGACCGACGAGCAGGGGCAGAGCCGGGAACTCCACACCGGCCTGGCCCTGGACGCCATCGATTTTGGGTTTCACCCCTCCTGTAAAACCGATTACCGTCCCCTGGAGAACAGCACCGTCACAGCGCTTGATTCCCCCTTCTTCACCGCCGGGGTGATCCTGCTGGACCGTCCGGTGGAGAAGGACTTCAACCTGATCGACTCCTTTGTTATCTATCTCTGCCTGGAGGGGAGCGCAGGGATCACCTACGGGAAAGGAGAGGTCGAACTGCTGAAAAAAGGAGAGAGCATCCTGATCCCGGCCGAACTGAAAAACCTGGCCATCGTACCCACTGAAGCCACCACCCTGTTGGAGGTGTATATGAAATAGAGGCCCAAATCTGTTCTCACCCAAAAACGGTACACCCATGAAGATTAACAAAGCAGAATTTATATCCAGCAGTCCGAATGTGGACCTGTGCCCCAAGGAGCAAATCCCGGAATATGCCTTTATCGGGCGGTCCAATGTGGGCAAATCCTCCCTGATCAATATGCTGGTGGAACGGAAGAAGCTGGCCAAGACCTCCTCGACTCCCGGAAAAACCAGGCTGATCAATCATTTCAAGATCAACGATCAGTGGTACCTGGCCGACCTGCCCGGTTATGGCTATGCCAAGGTCTCCAAAAAGGAACGGGAGAGTTTTGCCCGGATTATCGAGCAATATGCCACGCAGCGCACCAACCTGGTCTGCTTCTTTGTGCTTATAGATGCCCGCATCCCTCCCCAGCAGATCGATCTGGACTTTATGGAATGGCTGGGCGACAGCGAGCTCCCCTTTGTGATCGTGCTTACCAAGGTGGATAAGATCAACCAGACCGGGAAATCAAAAAACCTGGATTTGCTGAAAGAGGAGCTGGCCCGGCAGTGGGAGGAATTGCCCCTGATCTTCGAAACCAGCGCAGTAAAAGGAAGCGGGAAAGAGGAAGTGATGGGCTTTATCCACGATACCAACCAAAGATTGGGAGTCTGACATCCCTTGCCTGCCGGTGGGAAGGCTCCTTTAAATATCCAGAAAGTAACGGAGTGTCTTGACCAGGAGTGCCGGCTTTTCGGCATGCACCCAGTGGCCTGCTCCCGGAATGGTAACTACCTCTGCGGTGGGAAAAATATCCCGGATGAGCTGGTGGTCGGTGACCCGTATATACTCCGAATCTCCCCCGGATATAAAGAGTGCCGGGAAGCCGGTGATCCCGCCCCGGGCCGCAATGGCCTCCTGGTCCATTCCTTCAAAGATCGCCTCCAGATTCCCGGAGATGGCCTCCAGGTTGATCTGCCAGCTGAATGCACCACCATTCTCCCTTCGCAGGTTCTTCAGCAAAAAACTGCGGATCCGCTCCGAACCAATGGAGCCGGCCAGAGCCTGATCGGCCTCCTCCCTCGACTGTATCCTGGAAAGATCCAGACTCATCATGGCCTCAATCATATTGGAATGGTTGGCAGCAGTGCGTGAGGCCAGGGCCAGGTTCCGGTAGGATTTGGGGGCAATATCGACCGAGACCAGGGCCTGAACCCGCTGGGGCCACGCCTCTGCAAAACTCATCACGGTCTTTCCTCCCATGGAGTGTCCGATCAGCACCGCCTTCCGGATCTCAAGCCGGTCCAAAAACTCCCGAAGGTCCTCCCGCATGGCGGGATAATCGTGTACGGGAGAGTGAGGAGAGTGCCCGTGGTTCCGCTGGTCCACCACAAAAACCTCGAATCGGTCCGAAAGGTCCCGGGCAATGGAAACCCAGTTATCGGACGAGCCGTAAAGTCCGTGTACAATCACCAGCGGCGGGGCCGGCTCTCCATATTTTCTGTAAAAAAGTTCCATGTGGCTGCGTCTCTGAATGGGTTTTCTCTGAATGGCTTGCTCTGAATGGCTTGCTATGAATGGCTTGCTCTGAATGGCTTGCTCTGAATGGCTTGCTCTGAATGGCTTGCTCTGAATGGCTTGTCTATGAATGGCTTGCTCTGAATGGCTTGTCTCTGAATGGGTTTTCTCTG
>JARGFM010000036.1 GCA_029210725.1 Bacteroidales bacterium
AAATGCGATTTGTGAAGTCATTTGTACCAAATTTTCTAAATTAGACGGCAATCCAAATTAGTTTTGTGAAGCCCTATTCGTAATAAAACCTGCATTTCGAAAAAAGAACTTTCTTCTGATGAAAAAAACTACTCCCTGCAATTTCCGGCGACCCTGGTCCTGGTTCTGGTATTCTCCCTGTCATTCTCCTGTAACAACAGCCCGGAATCAGTGGCGGGCCTGTCATTGGATACCCTGAAACTGGCCGACACCAAAATGCAGTCGCTGGTGGATGAAGGAAAGCTGCCCTGCGTGGCGACCATGATTGTCAAAGATGGCAAGCCGGTTCACCGTTTTACCACCGGATGGGCAAATATCGAAGAAAACCGGGCTCTGGGGGAGGACGCGATCTTCAGGATCTATTCCATGTCAAAGCCAATTACCACAGCCGCCCTGATGATCCTCTATGATGAAGGCCGGTTTCAGCTGGATGATCCGGTGGCCGCTTATATTCCCGAATTTGCCGGGACAAAGGTCTGGGTGAATGGTGAAGAGGTGGAGCAGGAGGAAGCTTTCACCATCAGGCATCTGCTGACTCATACGGCAGGGTTCTGTTATGGCTGGGACGTCTCTCATGTGGATTCGCTCTATGTCCAGGCCTCTCCTGAAGGCTTATGGGGTATCCGCAACCTGGAAGAGATGATCAGACTGGTGGCCTCTATCCCGCTGAAGAACCAATCGGGTTCCAAATATGAATATTCCATATCCATCGACGTAGCCGGCTACCTGGTGGAAGTTCTGTCGGGGATGCCTTTTGATAAATTCCTGCAAACCCGCCTGTTTGATCCGCTGGGAATGAAGGATACCGGCTTTGATGTGCCGGAGGAGGACTTTGACCGCCTGGCCATGATCTATACCAGGGATCCGGAAAGTGGCCAACTTGCACCGGTGGAAGGCCTGACAAACGGTGTCAAACAGAAAGTGACCCTTTTTTCGGGCGGAGGCGGACTGGTATCCACTCTGGACGATTACAGCAGATTTGGCCAGATGCTCCTGAATGGCGGAGAGCTGGAGGGAGTACGCGTTCTGGAAGAAGCGACGGTGAAAATGATTATGAGCGAACAGATGCCCTCTGCATTGGACTACCAGGAGGGCTTCAGATACGGTCTGGGAGGACATGTGAACCTGACTACCCGTGAGTATGGATGGAGCGGTATGGCCTCCATCGATTTTATTGCAGATCCTGAAAACAACATGGTACTGCTCTCCTTCACCCAGTACATCCCTTTTATGGAGTTCCCCTTTGCAGCCGGGTACCGGGAGTTTGTTCGGAAGGCTATGGCGGAGCCGGTAAAAGAAGAGTAGAACAGCTTGTACATCGGCCTCCATATCCTTCGGCGGGACTCCTTTAATCAGGTCGCAGACTAAAAAACTTTGCGTATTTTTAAAGTATATTATGGGCACTACAGACTCAGATCCTATATACTCCATTCTTTACATCGATGATGAAGAGAACAACCTGATCAGTTTTAAATCAACGTTCAGGCGGGATTATCACATCTATGTAGCCTCCTCCGGTATGGAAGGACTGGAAATTATGGAAAAACATAATATTCAGCTGGTCATTACCGACCAGCGCATGCCGGATATGTCCGGGATTGAGTTCCTGGAACAGATCGTCCCTCTCTATCCGTATTGCATGCGAATGATCATGACCGGTTTCAGTGACCTGGATGCTGTTATCCAGGCCATTAACAAAGGGAATATTTATCGCTATATCTCCAAACCCTGGAACAGGGAGGATCTGAAAATAACCATCGACAGTGCCCTGGAGGTGTATAACCTTAAATCGCAAAACAAACACCTGATCGATGATCTGAAGGAGGCAAACAGGACCCTGGAACAAAAGGTACTGGAACGGGCCCGGCAAATTGAGCAACAGCGGCTGAATATTACCGATAGCCTGCATTATGCGAGGCGCATTCAGAAAGCCCTGATGCTTCCATCCGAAGAGCTTGAAAAGATACTGCCCGACCATTTCATCCTGAATAAACCCAAGGCTATCGTAAGCGGGGATTATTACTGGGTATCCCAGAATGACCATAAACTGATTATTGCAGTGGCCGACTGCACGGGTCACGGAGTTCCCGGTGCTTTTATGAGCATTATGGGAATTAATTTCCTGAACGAGATCGTAAACATGTCAGGGATCATCAAGGCGGATGAGATTTTAAATGAACTTCGCAAAAACTGATTAAATCGCTCGGGCAGACCGGGCAAAGGGATGAGTCCAAAGACGGTATGGAAATGGCCTTGTGCGTGGTCGATGCCGGTAAAAACATGCTTCAGTATGCAGGAGCCTTTCGTCCCATGTATCTCTTAAGACAGAACGAGCTTATTTTGATTAAAGGCGATCGTATGCCCATCGGCATTTATAATGAAGATGAAGTGCCCTTTACCAGCAAAGAAGTCCCCTTTAAGGAGAATGATATGATCTATATGTTCACAGACGGATATCTGGACCAGATCGGAGGCCTGGAGAGAAAGACCTTCAAATCCGTAAGATTCAAGGCCCTGCTAAAGGAAATCCACTCCAAAGCGCTCGACGAGCAAAAATCCATACTGCGAGAAGAACATGAGATATGGAGATCTGGCTCGGAGCAGATTGATGATATCCTGATCCTGGGAGTCAGGCTCTCCTTCAAATAGAATTGCCCGTTTGGGTTCTTGGCAGGGAAATGATAAACTCGGTTCCTTTTCCGGGTTCTGAAAGAACATCGATGTTACCTTTATGCTTTTCTATGATCCCGTAACTGATTGAAAGACCCAGTCCGCTTCCCTGACCCACTTCCTTGGTAGTAAAAAAAGGATCAAAAATATGCTCTTTCACCTCCGGCGTCATCCCCTCTCCATTATCCTTGATGATGATCTTGATCCCGATAGCACTGCCGACCGTCTGGATAAACAATTCACCTTTGCCCTCTTCCATAGCCTGAAGACTGTTATTGATTATATTCATAATAACCTGCTTGAGCTGGCCGGGAAAACACTCCACCACTTCAAAATCCCCATAATCCTTATGGACCCGGACTTTCTTCTCCATGATCTGATTCTGGAGAAGAACCAGAGAGGAATCGATTCCCTCGTGAATGTCGTAGAACTGGCAGGCCTCATCGTCCAGCCGGGAAAAGCTCCAGAGCCCTTTAATTATTTCAGTAGATCTGCTTGCCCCCTCTTCAATGCCTTTCAGGAGACTGAAAATCTCCTGGATCAGAAATGAAAAATCCATCTCCTCCTTGATGGCATTTACCTCCGCAAAATACCCGGTCAGTTTATTGGCTTCGACCGTCTTTTCATATTTTTCAATCACAAAGAAGACTTCTTCCAGGTCCTTTTGCAGCGGATAGACATTTCCACTCAGGAAATTGATGGGATTATTCAGCTCATGCGCTATGCCGGCCGTAAGAACCCCTACAGATGCCAGCTTTTCTGATTGAATTAATTGGGTCTGTGCCAGTTTGAGGTTTTCGACCATTAATTCCAGCTCATGTTTCTGAATTTCGGTGGCATTCCTGGTCAGCACGACCTCCTCCCTCTGGGTTGCAATAATTTCCCGAAGGGCCTGGATCTCCTTCTTCTGAGCTTTAACAGTTTCCTGCAGCTCCTGTATCTTATTTTTCAGTTTCTCCATCCTGTGTAAGAGTCCCGATGTTCATGAATAACGTTCCTGATTATAAGGTATAAGCCAGTCCCACGTTCCATTTAAATTCCGGGAAGGGAGTAATATTGCTCGAAAGAGGCTGAATGGCCTGAAAGAAAATGGTGAAGGGGATATTCCGCAGGGAAGCAGAAAGATAAGCAGCGGTAAACAGCCCGTCCTCGTTCCCGGTGTAGTTAATATAGAAGATTTGAAAGCTGGCTGAAACTATAGTCTTATCCCCAATCCCGATTTCGGATCGATCGGCCTGAAGATTGAAGAAATGACCCTGTACGGTTCCAGGATCCTGTCCTCTGCCGAGCAGGTAGGTGAATCCCAGTGAGCTCCTGGGACTGAATTTATACTTACTTATAAACTCAACAGCCAGGTATTTCTGGGCCTGCCAGAGTACCTCCTCCTCTGTTTCAAATTCACTGAAAAAAGAGCTGATCACAGCACCTGTCTTAAATTCAAACCTGGGTCTGTCAATTAACTTATAATGAAACCAATTATCCATGATCCAGGGCCTAAGTTCCAGGCTGTAAGAAAGCTGAGGATCATAGCTGAATCGCCCCTTCGTCAGCGAAAAAGAGCCTATGAAAGCAGGTTTTCCAAGTGAAAAGGCAGGAACATAGGCAATACCATTGCTGTTCAGGGAAATTTTTGCCTCAGCGTGTAATTTCTTCGATCTGCTAATATCCTCAGCTTCCTGCGTCCAGGATACAGTGAAAACAAAGAGAAATAACAGGAATGTCCAAAGTTTCTTCATGCTATAAGTTGTTTATTTGGCTGCCTTCTTTCTTTTTCCCTAAAGTATGAAAAGTAACCTATATAGACCTTAAAAAAAGTCAGGTCCAGGACTAAACAAATTCCAGTTTCACTTTTCTTACTGATAGAGAGATCATGCAAATTTCCGGCATTTATTCTGAACAATTTAAACGGGTGCAGCGTATAAAGATCAGAAAACAGCCAAATCCTTATCATTATGATTGACAAGATCGACATTCTTCGCAACTACCACGATCAGGCAATTGTCATTACACTGGCCAATGAAAAGGAAGTCTTATCAGGAATGATCGTGGATGATACCCCCGACGATCACTGTGTATTTGTGGAAAATCCCCACCTGGTGGAATTTTATGAAACCAGAAAAAAATCCCTCATGCACAGAGTCTACTTCAAGGATATGAAAGCCATTGATTACCAGTAATTGTTAAGAGAAGACAGTCATGGCAGGCAGCAGAGTTAAAATCTGGAAACAGGATCCCAGCGTGGAGAGCATTGGGATCCGTTCTTCTTACATATCCACCGAGGTACAGAACGGGCCGGCCGATCAGGACATCGTTCTTCAGGGCATGCCCCATGTGGTCGCTAACGCGCAAAATGATTTCATCTTCTACCCGGAAGAAAATCCTCTGGAGTTTGATGCGGTCCACACCTTCTCCATAGTCCGGCAGGTGCTCACCATGCTTCGCCGGGCTTTGAACCGGATGCAGATTACACAAAACTTTAACTGGTTCTGGGGGCCAGAACCCATTCAGGTATACCCGAGAGCGGGTCTGGATGCTAATGCCTATTACAGCAGAAATGAGAAGGCCCTCCGCTTTTATTATTTTCATCCTTCGGGAGATACATCAAATCCACTGATCTATAGTTGCCGTTCCTTCGATATTGTGGCTCATGAGGTGGGACATGCTGCCCTGGACTCCCTGAAGCCGGAGTATCTGAGCAGCAGCTGGCACCCCCAGACCGGAGGCCTCCATGAATCTTTTGCCGATCTGTTAGCCATATTTACCATGCTGGCCCAGATGGATGTCTGTGAAGCCATCATCGTGGAGTCCAAAGCGGATCTTCATTCCAAAAGCTTTTTCCCCGCCCTGGCCGAACAGTTCGGCCTGGCATTTGGACAGCCCATGGGCTTGAGAAATGCCGACAACGACCTTAAAATGAGCGATGTAACCACCGAGGTTCACGATATTTCCAGAGTATTTACCGGAGCCATCTATGATATCCTGGCCGATTTCTTCGAACTTTCCCAGGATCCTGGTTTATTTGACCAGGCCGAATCCCTCTTCAGGGTCGGTAAATACCTGACCTCCCTGGTCATCGCCTCCATCTGGCAGGGACCCGATGCCAATGCCACATACGCCGATATCGCCAATAAAATGCTTGAACAGGAAGAAGACAGCGAACGAAAGGAGCTCATCCGGCAGCAGTTCAGGAAAAGAGAAATCCTGGATGCTCCGGTCGGCCTGGCAGGTGTACAGCCCCGGGACCTCTCCTGGGAAGGCTGTTGCGGAACCATGCGTCTGAAAGAACACCAGAACCTGTTTGAGAAAAGCATTGGTGCAGCATCCGGGTAGAGACCCTCTTCCCGGGAAGCATATCCTTGATAATAAAAAACTTACGTTTCTTGGATAAGTCCTGAAAATGTCGGAAATTATATAGCTTTTTACCGAGACACGCTTACGTAAACCGGCTATAGCTATGAAGCCTGACAAGGTTTATAAGTTTGTTCAGGAGCTGAAGCGCAGAAGAGTATTTCGGGGAATAATTGTATACGGTGCTTCGACCCTGGTCTTATTTGAAGCTGCCACAAACCTGGCCAATTTCCTTGGCCGCGATCGACCGCCCACCTGGTTTGTGGTGCTGCTTGGAGCAGGCTTTATTGTTTCTCTGTGGTTTTCCTGGATCTATGATATTACCCCCGGGGGCATCCGTAAAACCGAGTCCGTCTCAGAAGATAAAGTACCCATCCCGAAAAAGGAGATCAGGACCTACCAGACCACAACCTTTGTGGGTGTCCTTATTATTATCGGGCTCCTTAGTTATAAGCTCATTGATCATGCCAAATCGAAGAAAATCAGGGCACTGGACAAATCCATTGCTGTGCTCCCCCTGGAAGATCATACTTTGAGTCCATCTCAGGCCAGGGAATTTGAGTTTATTGGGAGTGAGATCACTTACTGTTTAACAAAAGTGAAAGACTACCGGATCGTTCCCTGGGAAGACAGCCGGAACTATCCAATACGAAGTAAAAACCGCAGGGAAATAGGAAATGATCTCGCCGTATCCCTACTGGTGGAATGGAAGCCCTTTACCACAGAAGAGGAACGGCATTTATCCATTGAGCTGATCTCCGTGGATAATACCTCGCTTATCTGGGGACAAACCTTCGCCATTAATGGCAGCTGGTCAGAAGAAATATGCAGGCTCAGCCGGAAAATATCAAAAAAAATTACCCGGGAACTTCGAACCTACCTGACCCCGCACGAAAGGGCGCTTATCAGTGAACAGGCCTACCCGGCCCAGGCAAGTCTTTATGCCGCCCTGGGGAATTCCTATACCCAGGATGCCTGGACCCGGACCGTAACCGGAGAGATCGATAAGCAGCACAGGAAAAATGCACTCACCGATTCCATTAGTTTCAGCCGGGCCATAGAATATTTCACCGATGCCATCCAGGAGGACCCATCATTCGCTGAGGCCTATGCAAACCGGGCAAAAGCCATGCTAATGGGGATCCAGGCGCGCTTTTTTGACAGGACTGTCCTGGATAAGAGCCGGGAAGATATCGAGCAGGCATTCACAATAAACGAGGATCTCCCTGAGGCCCATGTAGCTATGGGTTTTTATTACTGGTATGGATTAGATGAGTATAAACTGGCAGCCGTCTCCTTTGAAAAAGCGTGTGAATTGAGTCCCAATTCAACGGAGAACCTCTTCTATTTGTCAAAAATATATTCCACTCTTGGAAACTGGAGGGAAGTCCTGGTTCTGAGCAACAAAGTATTTAAATCCAATCCCCAGAATGCTCTCTACTACACCAACCTGGGGATATCTTATCAATTCCTGGATGAATTCGAAAAAGCAGACCGGAGTCAGGACCGTGCCATTGAGTTAATGCCCCATTGGTATGCTCCATATGTTAATAAAGCCATTTCACAGGCGTACAGGGGAGAGATGGACAAAGCCAGGACTACCATGGTTGAAGCTGTTGAAAACACGGGCAAAAGTTTTAACAGATTCTTTGCCGAATTGAACCTGTATGAAGGAAACTACCTCCTTGCCGCACAGCTAATTGAACAGGTTCCTGAGCAAGAATTCAGGGATCTGGGTGAGAGCCCGGGAGATGCCTTCCTGATCAAAGCAAAAATCCACAAATATGCCGGCCATGAAGCCCTTTCCACAGACAATTTAAGGCTGGCAGCTGCCTATTTTGAGGATCAGCTGCAAAAGCATCCGGAGGATCCGGATACTCAAAGCAAACTGGGACTTGCCAAAGCCGGAATGGGAAAAAAACAACAGGCCGTCGAGCACGGAGAAATGGCACTGATGCTGGGAACTCAAAATTACAGCGCTGTGAGCTTCCCCTCCATTCTCCTTGCCATGGTTCAGACATACGTCCTGTGCAATGACCATGAATCTGCCCTAAACACCCTGAAAGACCTGAAGGATACACGCTCCCTATATACCCTCGATTATCTTAAAACGGACCCGGACCTGCAGCCCCTGTTTGAGGACCCGGGCTTTAAAATTTCTAACCTTTAATACAGTAAATTATGTCCTACGAACTACCCATTGTCTGGCATCTGGACACAAAAAGTATCAAAGAAGTACGCCTTTCACCACCAGACAGGTTAACACGCATCAGAGATATCATGAAAGAATTACAGGAGGGCCGCAAACAGCTGGACCCCACCTTAAAGGAAATCACGGCAATTTGTAATGAAACTACTCATCCGACAGATCCGGAAGAGTCAAATAGTCAGCAGGATTAAAACTTTCGATTTATGAATAGCAACTCCGTGGTTTTTATCGCTTTCCAGGAGCGTGAAAACCTCGGCATCGGATATATGCATGCCATTCTTTCCGGGGCCGGCTATAAGGTAAGCACAATCGATGTCAGAAAAGATAAGGCAGAGATTCTGGAAGAATTGCGCGAGCTGGATCCCATTTTGGTCGGCTTCTCGGTAATTTTTGAAAATCACATCTGCGATTTTCAGGAACTTATCGCTTACCTGCGCTCCGGGGGTATTCAAAGTCATTTCACGGCCGGTGGTCACTTTGCCACACTGAGGCCTGCCGAATTGTTTGCGCTCTCCCCGGCACTTGACTCCCTGGTCAGGGTGGAAGGAGAGCACAGCATTCTTGATCTGGTAAATCATCTTCAAATTCAAAAGGGAAAAGACTGGACCAGGGTGACAGGCATCTCCTACAGGGATCACGGAACCCTGGTGAATAATGCCTCCCGTGCCCTGGAGCCTGATCTGGATAACTTCCCCTACCCCTTTCGTTCAGACTTTAAAGAATACGCGCTTGAAAAAAAATATACCACCCTGTTAGCCGGAAGGGGTTGCCTTCATAATTGCGCCTTTTGCGACATCAGGGAATTCTATAGCCAGGCAGCCGGTCCGGTCAAGCGGATCAGAAAGCCCGAAAAGGTTGTGGAGGAGATGGCCTTCCTGCACCAGGAACACCATTGCAGAATTTTTCTCTTTCAGGATGATGATTTTCCGGTACTTACCAACAGAACCTCTGTCTGGGTGGAGGAATTCTGCAAAGCTCTGAAGGAACAGAAACTGATTGGAAAGATCCTGTGGAAAATCAATTGCCGTACCGATGAAGTGGAGCGGGAAGTATTTGAGCTGATGAAAATGCATGGCCTTTATAAAGTGTATCTGGGAATTGAAGATGGCACCGATACCGGACTGAGGCGGATGAACAAGCGGCTCCTGGTGTCTGATAACCTGGAGGCTGTTCAGACACTGAAAGACCTGGCCATCCGTATAGATTATGGCTTTATGCTCTTCCAGCCCTCCTCCACCTTCCACTCCATAAACGAAAACCTCGCATTCCTCGAAGAGATATGCCGCGATGGCTATATGCCTGTAACCTTCCTGAAAATGATGCCTTACCTGGGCACCAGGATTGAGAAGGACCTTAGAAAAGAGGGACGCTTGAAGGGGCAGCCCGGGTTTTTAGATTACGATTTCCCCGATCCGGCCATGGATAACTTTTATGCATTTACAGACAAAGTTTTTAATATCTGGATCCATGCAGGAGACGGACTGGGTAACTATTTGAAATGGGTAATAAACTACCTGGCTGTATTTACCTTCTTCCATGGATCCTTTGAAGGAATTGAACGCAGCTCGGAAAGCATCCGGAAGCTGGTGGCCGATTCCAACAACTTTATCATTCAGACCATGAAGGAGCTATCATCCCTTTTTGAATCCGGAAAATCCGGCCCGCAAATGGATAAGGCCCTGGATAGGGTAAAAAGCTCCATCGGGAAAAAACACCAGAGCGCCCTGAAAGAGGCCGCTGCTTTACTGGAGCAAATCGAAATATATTACCTGACCCGGGATATCTTTATGGAATGACCTGCTTTTAAAAAACAATAAACCGGAACAGATGTTAATACAGAAATATGGACTGGTAACACCCTGTTCCCTAAATTGGTGCTGTCAGGCAAAAAATGAAAAACCCAACTATGAAGAAAAAGAGCTTGAGGACATTAGTAATCACTATACTTCTGTTCCTGCTGGTGATGCCCGGAGTGTCGCAGGAAAGCAGAGTAAAGATTTATAGTGCAAATTCGGACACCACCGCCTGTGGACCAATGGTCTCCGCTTACAGGGATTTTTTCAGGATCAAACTTTACAATGATGCCCTGGTCAACTGGCGTCCTGTCTTTAGAGATTGCCCGTCATTCAGCGAAATGATCTATGTCGATGGAGTCACTATGTACCGCTCCTTCATAGAGCTTGCACCGGAAGGTCCGGTCAGGGAGGGCCTTATCGATACCCTGATGCTCATTTACGACCGAAGGATGGAAAATTTCCTGGGAGAAGGAAATGTGCTGGGTCGTAAGGGAAGAGATCTGCTCAACTACCGGGGATCGGATATAGAACAGGTTCAGAAGGCCCACACGATGCTTAGAAGGAGCATCGAGCTTCAGGGAGTGAAATCCCTGGAAACCACCATGGTCCTCTGCATGTCCTCTGGAATTGCACTGAAAAAAGAAGGTGTGATAGATGAGAAGCAAGTCCTTGAGGATTATCTGATGGTACTGAGCAACCTGATCCGGCTCCAGAAAGAGAGCTCGCGTTGGGACAGGGCCAGGACCGCTATCGATGAAATGATCTTCAGAGAGGACATTGTTTCCTGTAAAGCGCTCGACCGTTACTACGAAGCAATATTTGAAGAGAACCAGGATGATCTTGCTTTCCTGGAGACCGTAATCTCCTCCTATCATAATGCGGGATGCGACCGTTCAGAGTTTTTTGCGGTCGCTTCAGAGAATCTTTACAGACTTGAACCTGGTCCTGAATCCGCTCATAATGTGGCTATCCGGTTTATTTCTGTAAACGATCTTGAAAAGGCAGCCAAATACCTGAAAGAGGCCGTGCAGGCAGAGACCATCGACCCGGAAACCAAGGCCCAATGGTATTATGAACTATCTGTGGTGAGCATGGCTCTTCAGGACAATTGCCAGGCCATCGTCTATGCCCGTGAGGCCATTAAACTGAAGAGTGATTTCGGGCAGGCCTATATCCTCCTCGGAGATGCCTTCATTGCATCCCGGAACGGCCTGGGTGATGAGTTTCAGCAACGCACGGCTTACTGGGCTGCAGCTGATAAGTATGCCAGTGCTGCCTCCATGGAGCCCTCTCTTGCAGAAGAGATCAACATAAAACTAAAAGAGTCTGCCAGCCAGTATCCCGGCAATGAGGATATCTTCTTCCATGATATCAAAGAAGGAGAGCAGTTTATTGTAGGCGGATGTATCAATGAAAAAACCACCGTCCGGGCAAGGAAAGAACTTTAAAAACAGTCCTGACGGAGAAAACAGGAAAGTGTTGACTTACAGATCCAGGGTCAGCCCGATCATGGCAAAGGGCATAAAGGCAGGCTGGTAGATGATTTTGTTAGCATCCTTGTAGGTAAAAGGTTCATCGTCATTTTCGATGTCATTTCTCGGGTTCACATTGTCATCATCCGGACTGTAGGAGGTGTCATGACCATGCAAGGTACTCGGCAAATAATAATCGAGTCCTGCAGCTATCACCAGGTTCAGATTACCAGACATGCTAAAATGACTTTCAATCCCAGCTCCTGCTCCCCATTGCCGGGAGACCACATCAAATTCTTCGTTCCCGCCTATATATGCGAAATTTCCCTTGAAGGAAGATCCTCTTGGTCCAAGTATAAGGTAAGAATGCTTTAATCCGAAAATTGATTTTGGAAACAGGAAATCAAATCTGTAATCGATCGATCGGCCCGACTTTTCCGGCGTTCCATTGGTATTATTGTTAATGAAAACTCGACGGGCATCCATGGCCCTTCCCGGATTGATAAAGCTGTAGCCAACTCCTACCCTGAGTTCAAACGGGAGATGCACATTATGCAGGGTCAGGTTGCCCTGTATCCCATATCCACGGTTATACCCGCTTAAGACCCCTGCAGATAAGCTGGAAGGACTTTTGTCTTTTTCCTGAGCACTGGCAAATGACCCTAAGCCCATCAATAATATAAGCAGTGCAAAAAAGATCTTTCCTGTTTTCATCCTGTTATGTTTTAGAAACGCGACAATTCTTAAATGGCCCATGTAAAACGCAAAAACCCGAAAGATGTTTTCTCATTCGCTCACTTTTCAGAATCAAGTCCAAAAGTCATTACATTTGAAACCATGAACCGATCCGACTACTCCTATTTCAACGGTGACCTGGTACCCTACGGGGATCTGAATCTGCATATAAGCGATTTGCTATTTCAAAGGGGATATGGCGTTTTTGACTTCTTTCGCTGCCGGAACGGGAGCATCCCCTGGCTGGAGGACTATGTGAAAAGACTTTTCAGCTCCCTGGAGTATTCGGCTATTGAACTGGATCTGGACCAGGAACAGTTTATTTCCCTGATTCACGAACTTCAACAAAAGAACAGATTGATAAACAGTGCATTCAAGGTGATTATCACAGGGGGCTATTCCGAGAGCCTGGAATCAGTTACCGGCCGGGCAAACATCATGGTCCTGAACATCCCCTGGAACAAACCACCCGATGAGACCTTCGAGAATGGAGTACAGCTGATCCGGGAAGAATTTGTCCGCCCCAACCCCGAGCTTAAATCACTTTATTACCTCAACACCCTGAAACTTCAAAAAAAAATGAGGGAGTACAAGGCCGTGGATGTCTTGTTCCATACCGATCGGATCTCTGAAGCTTCACGTGCCAATCTCTTTTTTATAAAGAGTGGTCGTATATATACCCCCGCCAGCAACATACTCAAAGGGATCACACGAAAGCAGATACTGTCGCTGTTCCCGGAGATCCGGGTGGAAGACATTGAGGCCCGCTTCCTTTACGATTTCGATGAACTCTTTCTGACCAGTACCTCCAGGGATGTAACCCCGGTAGTATCGGTGGAAGGACAAAAAATCGGCAAAGGCACCCCGGGGCCCCTCACCCGGGAAATCCAGGCGGCATTCCGTGCAGAAGGGTGGTAGAGAGCGGGATATCTTTGCTGAGACACTGTCTCCCCCGGTAATTTTTCAATGAATTCTGGACTCGATTGACATCCGCACCCCAGGGATGTAACTTGCATTGAATCCATGCAAATCATAAATGCCTGAAAAGTCCGTTATACTTTCACAGTGAAAACATTTAAAGCCATGCATTATGAAAAATCTTGTTTTCCTGCTATTCCTGAGTATCTCAGCAGTAGCATATTCGCAGGTTATTACTGAAGAAGAACTCACCTTGATGCTTGTAAGTGCACAGGAAAAATGTGCCGGTGCTCACGAAAGTGTTGTACTCCGGAGCAATGAGGAGTTTGCAAAGACCATCTGGGGCAAAAAAATCAGATTTAACAATGCCCATATTAACCGCTTCTTCAGCCATTCGGCCGGAGAAAAGGTTTCAGCCGGAGTAGATTTGTTTAAAAGTAATCCGAAAGACTGGGTGTATTCATTTGATCAGCAAGAGGCCGCAGAGCTTTTTAAAGGAAATGGAGTCGGGGTAACGGAATCTTACAATACCCTATGGATCAAGGCCAGGCAGAATATACTGCATGCAGAAGTTGAGAAGGAGGGGCGAAAACTCACCCTCGAATTATACTGCCCCCATGACAGCTTCCTGGAGTTGCTCCGGATCGGAAAGACTCAGAGTATCGAATTTTTAATCACCGGATACAAAGGGAGTACAACTTTCAATAGCCACATATACGGGGTGTTGACCGATGTTCACGCCGAAAAGCAGGTGCTCACCTGTGAGAACGGACATGAATTTGATAAAGCACTGGGATATAAATTCTGTCCCACCTGCGGGAAGCCTTTAGAATAATCCTCCTGTTCCCGGATAGGCTTACAAAAAGCAACGCTGTCACAGTGTAGTGATTTGAAGCTGACTCCCAGCTCAGAAATCCCGGTAATATAAACGGTGCAACCCTTTCTCCTGGTTAGCTGTCCTTATATATGAAGAAAAAATTCCATCGAATCGGACCACTAAAACCCGGCCTATGAACAGAACTATTTTATTAGGACTGGCCTTGCTCGTGCTGTCAGCCGGGCCATCCTGTACCAGCACACAGAAGATCTCAGTTGAAGAACAGAGACGTGGACTGCTGCTTATGGAAGGAGAGCAGATTTATAAGAACAGGGGATTCTATAAAGCAAAAAAGAGTAAAAAGCAGCGCAGGAAAACCCTGAAAGCCTCCCGGAGAAAATATAAAAGATAATCCCGGGCTTACCAGTTGTAATCGTTTTTATAATCCCGGATATAGGCGGTCAGCAAGGAAACCAGAGCATCCAGGCTTTTTGAGGTCTCATTCACCAGCCCGATTGCGGCCTTCCATTTTTTCAAAACAGGAAACAGACCGGTGAACAGGTACCCGGAGAAGGCCCTTTTCGAATCACAGAATAAGTCATAAATTTGGCTTGCAGAACATGAAAATTACGAAAGACATAACGATCGAGGACCTTGTAAACCAGAAAACGGCTGCGGTGCGTTACCTTAGCGAAAAGGGGATCAAATGCATTGCCTGCGGCGAACCCATATGGGGCACCCTGGAAGAAGCGGCCAAACAGAAAGGATTCGGAGAAGAGGATATTGAAGGCTTTGTCAGGGACCTGAATGCGCTTTAGGAGCATTCGCAAGTACGAAAGAGATCCTCATTCCCGGCCAGCAATACTGGCCAGAACATACCACATGGCATAGGCCTTGCGATTGGCCGTTATATGCTGTGAATTGTGCGCTCCGTAAGAGACCGAACCACCCGGGGATGTTCTGTTTTCGTAATAGCCGGCACCAACGCTATGGCTGTTCTGCCAGTCTGCATAGAAGTTACCTCCCGTGGAAGAGTCTCCATCATCACCGGCATCTTCCCAGTAGTTTCCATCCATGTCATGGGTATCAATGCCATAGTAATCCAGACAGTAAAAATTGTTATCCCTGCAGTAATCAAGAATCAGATCTGCCTGGTTTTTCGGCTTCCCGTCGCCCACATTATCATCTTTGTTGGCATGGCCCGTCATAAATATGAAGCTCACGGAATTCTCCCTTTGTCCGTTCCCGGTACCAATCTTGCTTCCGCCTTTGCCGTATTCGTTGATCAGAGTCTGCATTCCCGGGAGGTAATTACCCTCGACGTCATGCCCGGCAATATTGCACCAACTCCACATCACCACATTTATTTCTGAATTGTCCAGGTCATCCAGGTAGTTCCGGGTGGCCTGAATAAATGCAGTTTCATTCTGGCTAAGATCAGCCGCACTAACCCCCGGTGCGGCATAAGCTGCCAGGACATTGTCTCTGAAGTCAAGTTTTCCGGCCTGCGGATTATTATTCGTTATGGCATACCTGTCCGCATCCCCTGCTTTGTAGCCCGGCAACCCGAACATGCCGTAAGAGACATGTGTACCATGAGAGGTGTGCTGATAAGCAATATGAAGATTTTCGCGGGCTGCATTAATATATTCATCCGGGACAGACCGGAGGATATCTTCGAAAGCGATGGTATGGTCTGCAATCACGGCATTTTCTCCCTTAATAAATTCAGCATCAGGATCATCTTTTTCGCAGGATGAAAAAACAAACGCAAAAAGAGATGTAAGTACCAGAATATATGAAATTTTCTTCATTTCGCTTGTTTTGATTTTTAATGAGTTTGTTAAGAGTTAAACGTTTCAAGGAAATGATTAGTATCCTCAGGGAGCAATTCCCGGGCCTTATGCTTGTAGCAATCCGGAGACTGCCAGGAGGATATTCAAAAATGAAGGTGCCCGCTTACACCCCGAACTGCATTTCACTCAGGTTTTTATAGATGCCGTCAGCTAATTTCATCAACTGCACGTGGGTGCCCTGCTCAGCAATTTTCCCCTGATCGATCACCACAATATTATCTGCCTTCCGAATGGTGGATAGCCGGTGAGCAATGACAATGGAAGTCCGACCCACCATTAATTTCTCCAGTGCATCCTGCACCCATTTTTCTGATTCCGAGTCGAGCGAAGAGGTGGCCTCATCGAGTATCAGGATCCTGGGATTCTTCAATACGGCCCTGGCTATGGCAATGCGCTGGCGTTGTCCGCCGGATAACTGAGTGCCCCGTTCTCCCACCCGGGTATCCAGTGTATCAGGGAACCTGTTAATAAACTCCATGGCATTGGCCTGCCGGGCGGCATCCAGGATCTCCTCATCGGTAGCCGAGGGTTTCCCATAAGCTATGTTCTCTTTGATGGTCCCTCCAAACAGAAAAATATCCTGAGGAACCAGAGAGATCTGACTCCTTAACACAGATAGGGGAATGTCATGGCAGTCGGTGCCGTCATAGAACAGCTCTCCTTTTTCCGGATAATGGAGCATCAGGAGCAGGGAGGCCAGTGTGGTTTTTCCAGCGCCGCTGGAACCCACGAAAGCAATCAGTTGATTGGGATCGATATTCAGGCTGATATTCTGAAGCACTGCCTCTTCCCGCCTGGAAGGGTAGGAAAAACTAAGGTTTTTCAGCTGAATGCTGCCTTCCAGCTGGAATTCTTCTCTGATCTCACCAGGTTCTTCCAGCTTTTCCTCCCCTTCGTCAAAGAGTTCAAACAGGTCTTCGGTGGCCCCGATGAATCTTTGAATATTGGTGAACAGGTTGGCCAGTCCTCCGATATTTCCTCCTACAAACACCGAATAAATGACAAAGGAGAAAAGATCGCCCGAAGCCAGTTCGCCCATAGCCATTAAGCGCGACCCCTGCCATACCACCGCAGAGATCGCCCCGAAAATTCCAAAGATGATAAAGGAAGAGAAGGCTCCCCTGTATTTGCCGCTTTTCATCCCCAGGGCCGCTATCTCGATGGTAAGCTTTTTATAACGGTTCATCTCCAGATACTCATTGGTATAAGCCTTCACACTCTGGATGCCCTGCAGGGTCTCTTCAACAACCGTATTGGATTCTGCAACCTGTTTTTGAACCTCTTTGGAATACCGGCGTATAAATCGTCCGAATATCCTGGCCAGCACCATCATGGGTGGCAGGATGGCCAGCATAAAGAGGGTCAGTTTCACCGAGGTGAGGGCCAGCAGGACGGTCCCTCCGATGATAATAACGATCTGCCTGATAAACTCGGCCAGGGTGGTGGTCAGCGTTTCCTGCAGCAGCGCCACATCTGCAGAGATCCGGCTGTTAAGCTCACCCACTCGTCTAAGTTCAAAAAAACGAATGGGCAGTTTAATAAGATGATTATAGGTAGAACCCCTTAAGGATGCCAGGGATTTTTCAGTGACATTCACAAAGAGAATCACCCGGAAATAAGAAAATACCGACTGGATGAGGATAAGGATCCCGAGTAAAAGCGCAGTTTGATTGATGGCCTGCTCCAGCGAACCTTCATTTCCGGAATTCACCAGGTCTCCGAGCAATTTGGGGAAAGCCAGGCTGGTAAGGCTGGATCCCAGCAGAAAGAACATGCCCAGCAGGTATTCCCCCTGGAATGGACGTATATAACTATATAGTTTTAAGGAGTTTCGGAGGCCTTCGCGTGTGATCTTTCTTTTGGGTGGCTCTGCCATAGAATACTCATATTTTAACGACCATCTTACCTTTGTTCCTGCCCTCAAAGAGATCCAGGAAAGCCTGCGGGATCAAATCAAAACCCTCCACCAGGGTTTCTGCATGCCGCAGTTTACCTTCGGTCAGCCAGCCCGATAATTGGACCAAGGCTCCGGGAAATCCAGCCTCATAATCATTTACAATAAACCCCTGCATCAGGGCACTGTTGCGTACCAGAAATGGCTGAACGCTAATGCTCTGGGGCAGAGAGCTTGCGTTATAAACCGAAATGGCCCCGCATACCACGATTCTGGCAAAGCGATTGATTTTCACCAGGACCGCATCTGAAATCTCACCTCCCACATTATCGAAATACACATCCACTCCATCGGGACAGGCAGTGGCTATGGCTTTTCTCATGTTCCGGGTGCTTCTGTAATTGATAGCTGCATCAAAGCCGAATTCAGAGGTGAGCATCCCGGCCTTTTCATCCGATCCGGCGATACCAACCACGCGGCAGCCACGGATTTTCGCAATCTGGCCTGCCACGCTCCCCACTGCACCTGCAGCGCCAGAAACCACCACGGTCTCCCCTTTTTTTGGCTTCCCGATTTCGGACAAACCCAGGTAGGCCGTAAGACCCGTCATTCCCAAAACTCCCAGATAAGCGGAAAGCGGGGCTTTATCCGCATCCACCTTATGCAGACCCTGACCATCGGATGCCAGATATTCCTTCCACTCCAGCATTCCGGAAACATAATCCCCTTCGATAAATCCGGGGTGCTTTGATTCAATCACCTGAGCAATTACCCCGGAGCGAATGGCTTTGTCCAGTTCAAACGGAGCCACATAGGATTTCGCATCGTTCATCCGGCCTCTCAGATAGGGGTCCACAGACACAAAGCCTGTCTTTAACATGACTTCCCCTGCACGTATAACCGGCATGGCTTCCCTGACAAATTTGAAATCCGAAAGCAGGGGCTTTCCCTTTGGTCTTTTAGCTAGCAATATGGCTCGATTCATCAGTCTTTTCCCATTTTTTGAATGATATCCGAGGGTACAATCTGCATGTCGGGCAGGGATGTGGCCAGATTAATCATGGCAGCGGCTATGCAGGAGGCCTCAATGGCCCTGTATTTCCTGAACCTTCCCAGAAGGAAGGGATGGGACAGTTTCAGCAGGACTGCTCCCAGGCTCTCTCCGAACCTCCTCTCCTCTCTTTGTCCCAAAATCAGTGAAGGACGCAGAAGGTAGGTATGGGAGATTTGTTGATCCAAAACAGCCTGCTCCATCTCTCCTTTGGTCCTGCTGTAAAAGATTTTACTTCCGGGGTTCGCCCCAATCGCCGAGATCACCACCATAGTGGGTATCCTGTTCACTCGGGCCAGTCTGGAGGCGGCCACAGGAATCCCGTAATCAATGGCGCGGTAGACCGCCCTGTCTTTGGTTTTCACCGAAGTGGTTCCCACACAGACAAAAACCTCATCGGCCCTGAAATTTTCCTGGAA
Organism: Bacteroidales bacterium; assembly: GCA_029210725.1. Taxonomy (NCBI): domain Bacteria; kingdom Pseudomonadati; phylum Bacteroidota; class Bacteroidia; order Bacteroidales; species Bacteroidales bacterium. The sequence continues at coordinate 19,225 of JARGFM010000036.1, forward strand.
GTCTTCCAGCTGAAGCACATCGCCCAGATGCTCTTTGACTTTGGGAGAGCGGATTCCGGAAGCCCTTCTGGAAAATAGTTTTATGCTTGCATAGCGGTCATCTGCAATTAATTTTTTTACAAGCAAGCTTCCTGTCAATCCAGTGCTTCCCAATACTATGGCTGTCTTCTGATCTTTCATATCCGGGAAATTCAGTCCTTTAGTACCTGGGACATTACTCATAACAAGCGGAAGTGAAAATAGTTTTTGATCCTTCATTTGACTTGCAAGGCAAAAGGCGGTAAATTGCAATAAACCATCGACCCAAGATGCCCGGCAGCCTCAACCGGCGATATCCATGTTGAAAGGAACTATTTACACCACATTATGGTAGAAAAGATCAGACAGTTTTTTTTAAGCATCATCGGAATCATCACCTTTGCCTTCGTTTTTTATCTGGTGTTTCGGGACGATCAGAAATTTATGATTGTATTTCTGATTAGTCTGGGCGGTCTTATCCTGCTGTTTCTTATTGTAGGGCTTATTTTAAAAATAAAAGACAATCTGGAAGAGAAAAAGAGACTGCAGCACTTCAAGCATCACTCCGGCAAAGAAAAGTGACCTTCAGAACGGGAGGGAAACTGGTTCAGATCATTGAACAATTCTGCCTTTTAATTGCTTTATATATATGTCCGTTGTATATGCACAAACACCGACCCACTATCCCACAGGGCGTGATCCCATGGAATTCACGACAGGTAATATCTTGGTCTATATTGTATTCCCCCTGTTGTTAATCGTATTTGCGATCCTGATCAGGAGGCGCAAAAAAAGCAAGAAGGAGCACGAGGAAAATTCTGTTTAGCTTTCTCAATCCTCAGAAAGACCTGGATCCCTTTGATGAGGAGTTCGACTGGAAGGCTCCGGAAGAATCACCTGTCATAGACAACAAGGAGGATATGATCCGGGAAAGCAAGAAAAAAGATGAATACCGGCTGGAGAACAGAGAAAATTGAACGGTTGGTTTCCTCCATATTGATCAATCCCGGTTCATTCACTTTCTCCAGATGCTCAAATTGCCGGATATTCGGATAAGCACCATTATGGCGCCAGAAGAAATGAAATAATATATCCCTTCGATGATCTGAACCAGGCACCCGGACCTACCCCAATATTTAGCAAGACCCAAACATATGAAAACCGGCCCACTATCTTCAAAAGGGTAAAAATTATCAAGATATATAACAATATCGGTGCATTTATGGATAATAAATAACCCTCAGGAGATATATGATATCCTATAGAATATCAAAAAAGGTTAATAAGCGGATAAAAAATATCCCTTTCATGATCTGCCACCTCGAAAATTCCAAATTCAATGGCCCTGATTGCAGGAATGAAACTATCCCCATTTTTCCGGGCATATCATATCAAAATCTTCTGAACTACAGGCCCAGCCTACAAAACTTGAAAATCAAAAGAAAATATGGGGGGAACTCCAAAAACCAGGCACGGATTGACAGGTAAGTAATTATAGCTTAGATTTGTATAGTTATTCGTTCAATAAGTGTTTTCTAACTCAAAACCAAAGGAATGAAACTCGACAAAAGAGCTTTTGCATTATCGGCCGGCATATTGCTGGGTGCAGCTATCCTTGTGGTAACCTTCGTGTTTGTCATTTTCAGCTATGAAGGACGGCAGCTAGTAAAACTTCAGGGTTTGTGTTTTGGCTATTCCGTGAGCTGGTGGGGGGCTTTTATCGGGCTGCTGTGGGGTTTTATTTACGGACTCATCGGGGGTTGGCTCTTTGCATGGCTTTACAATAAGCTGGGCAGAGCGGAAGTCTGAGTGTTTTATAAAGTAAAGCCTCCCCCCTAAGGAGAAGGCTTTACACTGACCGGAACTCTTTTAGAGTTTATAGTTGTTCCTGTACTTATAATGCATCAGGCGGTGACCGGCCGCTTCCGGATCATCCACAAACTGATTGGTGGCCGGGTTCCACTTCAGGGGTCGCTGAAGTTCTGTGGCCATATTGCCCAGGCAACAGGCGATTGCCGTGCTGGCACCCACCTCGATAGGAGCAATGGGATCCTTGCGCGAACGAACACTGTCTATGAAATCAAACATGTGCGCTGCCCGCTGCTCATAGGCATTTCCACCTCCCTGCTCGGCGGCTTTCTGCATGGCCTCCCACATCTTTCTCCTTTCTTCCCTGGACATCTGACGGGGCCTCATACCGGCAATTTCCGCAGGAATAAGTTCTGGCTTGGAGCAGCCGATATAGCCTCGTGCCACTTCAATCCATCCATCAGTTCCTATAAATTTAATTCCCTGGGCACCGGGCATGTCCTCCAGGTAAGGCTGTTCGGTCATGACCACACCGGTCTTGTATTTAAAGGTCAGGTATTCCTGTCCCTTGTAGCCTTTCGGGATAATCTCGCTGGGACCGGATCCATCCATCCCGATAGCGGCCTGGGCGATATCAAACATATGGGCACCCCAGTCGGCCGTGTAGCCATTTCCGGTTTCAAGGTACCAGCGCCAGGCTCCCCATAATTTCTCATTCTCGGGCGGATCCAGACTGATCGGCGGGCACAGGTCCGGATGATAATGAATATTCGCATCATCTAAGGGTCCCAGCCAGAGGTTCCAGTTAAGGTTTTGAGGAACAGGCATCTCGGGAAGATCCAGGGGTTTGGGCGGATCGCCCACCTTTGCATATATCTTTTCGATATGACCAATGGAGCCGTTTTGTACCAGTTCTATGGCCTTTTGAAATTCAGCACTGGAGCGCTGCTGACTTCCCACCTGGACCACCCTTCTGGTCTTGTCGGCAACATCTTTCATTTTCAGGGCCTCCTGAATGGTAAAAGAAAGAGGCTTTTGCACATACACATCTTTCCCTGCCTGGCAGGCATGAATGGTTTGCAAGGCATGCCAGTGGTCGGGAGTTACCACTTCAACGGCATCGATATCGGTCCGTTCCAGGATCTCCTCATAGCGTTCGTACATATCGCAACGCTCCACCATTCCCTTCTCCTTTTGCCAGGCTTCGATCAGTTTCTTGAAACGAAGCTGTTTCATGCTGTCCACATCACAAACGGCTGCAACCTGAACACCTGGAACCGACGAAAAGCCCCTGAAATCATTTAATCCCTGCTGACCTGCACCAATGAATCCAAGGACCACCCGGTCGCTGGGCGCAATGCGAATTCCATTGATGGTGTAACTGGGAAGAATAGTCAGGCCCGTCAGGCCTAAAGCAGAGAGGCCCAAAAATTTACGCCTGTCCATACTGTTGTCATTCTTTCTTTTCATAATCATTTATTTATCAATCCATCTAAAAGCTTGTTATGTCATAAATTATATTTGTCAAAGCGAATACAATACTTTAGGCTTTCAAGATAATAAAAGTTCTGACTTATTGTGTCATAATTACACATAATTGTGTGTCAGGACCACCTCCCTGTGGTTTATCAACAGGGATCTGGAGAGCTACGAAAAGTACCATTGTCCATTAGTGAAGCTTTCGTAACTTTAATCTGTAAACACAAGTCTGCTGACGATGAAAAAAACGAAAACATCTGCCTTTCTGGCCTTAATTATTATGGCGATAGCCGGGGCAAAAAGCTTCGGACAGATACAATTGTTCGACGGCCGAAGTCTGAACGGGTGGTATACCTTCCTCCAGGACCGGGGGCGAGATCAGGATCCCAAAGAGGTATTTACCGTAATCGACGGGATGATCAGGATTTCCGGAGAAGAGTGGGGCTGCATTACCACAAATGAGGAGTATGAAAACTATAAAATTGTGCTGGAATTCAAGTGGGGCGAACTGACCCATGAGCCCCGGCTGGAAAATGCCCGTGATTGTGGCCTGTTGCTGCACTCCCTGGGTGAAGACGGCGGCTCTCAGGGGATTTGGATGCATTCGATTGAATGCCAGATGATCGAAGGAGGTACCGGGGATTTCATCGTCGTGGGGGATGGAAGCGACCAGTTTCAGCTTACCTCAAATGTAAGATCCGATCCACAGGGGAACCACTTTTTCACCCGGGAGGGTGGACATCCCCGGACCATCACAGAAGGACGCATCAACTGGTACGGGCGCGATCCGGAATGGAAAGATGTGCTTGGCTTCCGCGGCAGACAGGATGTGGAGAAGCCGGCCGGAGAGTGGAACACACTGGAGTGCATCGCCTTTGAGGATCAGATCACCGTATTTCTGAACGGGATACTGGTTAATCAGGCCACCGCAGTGAGGCCCGCCAGGGGACGAATCCAGATACAATCGGAAGCAGCAGAAGTTTTTGTCCGGAAGGTGGAGCTGAGCCCGCTGACTGATCCAGGGATTACAGAGAAATAAAATCAGTTATGCCTTGGATGAGGCAGGTTCATGCTGTCCAGGACGGCCAGAAAACGGGCGCTGTCATGCAAGGCTTCAAATCTGCCCCCTGTTCCGATATAGGGCATATTGGGATTGTGTATGGCAAGCCCCTTTTCAAGCGCATCTATGGCTTTCCTATGAGCCCCGATCCGGTAATAGTCCACCGCCAATGAAATGGGCCTGGAGGAATACCTTTCGCCGCAAAGCTCTTTCAGTCGCACGACTTCCTCATAAGCTACCTGTTTTCCGGAATCCCTGTATATGGAAATCAGGTCCAGATCAGGCTCCCCAGAAAGTGAGGCGGATAAATTACTCTGTTGAATTTCAAGGCTTTTTGTGTATTCTCCAAGATTGTAGTAAGCATTTTCCCTCTGGTAATGTGTAAAGGAATGGTCCGGATCAATTCGAAGTGCTTTCTTAATGGATTCCAGCACAACCCGGTCCTGTCCGGCACCTTTCTGGACCACAGAATAAAGTGCCAGGATCAATGGATTCATGGGGTCCAGGGCCAGGGCCAGTTCGGCCTGGGTCGTTGCTTCAGCCATTCGCTGAAGGATCATCAATAAATGGGCATAGTACATTCTGGACATGACATGGTTGGGGTTAACTGCCAGAGCCTTCAGGAATTCCTTCTCCCCCTTTTCCCAGTTCCATTCGTACCAGGTGGAGATTACAGCAACGCAAAAATGGGAATCCGGGAAATCGGGATCCAGTTCAAAGGCCTGGTCCAGGTTCTCATAAACCTTCTCTAAACCCGCCTGGATTTCCACCATGCCCATTTGCATTCTTCCAATCCAAACAAGTGCCATCGTTGAATAAAGCGGCGCCCATTCAGAGTATTTCTCAATGGCCTGGTTTAATATCTCTTCAGCTTCATTCAGGGCATCCGGGCCCAGATCTCCCCAGTGTTTATAACTTTTAATATAGGCATCTATAGCTTCCCCGTCCCCGGACCTGTCCCTGATCAGTATCACTTCCTCCTTTTCGGTCAGCTGGATCAGAACCTCTTCAGCAATCTTTTTAGTGACCCTGTTATACATATTCAGGATCTGGCTTTTATCCTCTTTATAGTCGCCTACCCACAGTTGCTTTTCATCTCCGTTTGTGCTAACCAGCCTGAATTGCATACAAATACTGTCACCCAGGCACATCACACTGGCCTCCACCACGGCATCCACACCCAGCTCACCAGCAATATCCTTAGCGGTCATTTCTGCTTTCTCAAACACCCCGGAGGAGGTTTTTCCGATAACCCGCAGGTTGCTGACACGCCCCATATCACCTATTAGAAGTGAGTGCATACCCTCTACCATATTTCCCAGCTGCGTATCTCCGGTATAGTTATCGAACGGAAGAATAACGAGCGACTGGATATCACCGGCATGCAATTTTGCCGGGCCTTGCAATACATTCATCAGGATCAATCCGGCTATGACCATAAAACTCGCATAGGTAGCAATTTTCCATGCATTGGGAACACTCTTCGTTTCCCCCTCTTCTATTTCTTCTAAAGGACGGGTTTTTTCAATACCTTCCGGTGTCAGATCATAGATCCATCCCAGGATCGCAGCCAGCGGAAACCCCACTGCCAGTAAAATAATCACGATGGTGGATAAGCCCCCGGGAAGGTTCAGCGGCTCACTCAGATTATTGATAAGCTCAATCAGCACAAACGAAGCCGAGCCATAGACCCATGTCACATGAACTACCCTTCGTCTTTTCAATTCTGACCAGAAACGGGATAATTTGTTGGGATTGGGGCTCATGCAGACTCATATTCAGTTAACCCAAGATAATGAGTTAAAGCATAAGAATCAAATCAGGGGCGGGGTGCCTGATCTCCTCAGGTCCTTTCAGCACAGGCATAATCAGATTTAAGACCAGTTAAACTCTCAAGTTTATCACAGGGAAATACATTAAGAACATTATGGGGAATTGGCTGTTAGTATGCTGGAATATTACAGCAAAACAAGGATTTAAGATATGAATTGGACTTTAGAGAATATGCCCGATCTGAGCGGGAAGATTATAGTGGTAACGGGAGGCAACAGCGGCCTTGGTTATGAATCTGTCAAAGCCTTTGCCGGCAAAGGGGCCGAAGTGGTCCTGGCAAGCCGGTCCATGGAAAAGGGAGAAGCAGCAAAAGCAGATATTTTAAAGGAGCTTCCCGAGGGAAACATCCGGGTCATGCAGCTGGACCTGGGTGACCTGAAATCTGTAAGGAACTTTGCTTCTGCCTTTAAGAAAGTGTATAAGAAACTGGATGTGCTGCTGAATAATGCCGGAATCATGATGACCCCGTATTTTACCACGAAAGACGGGTTTGAGGGCCAGCTCGGAACCAATCACCTGGGGCACTTTGCGCTTACGGGCTTATTGTTGGACCTGCTGCTTGCTACTCAGGGTTCAAGGCTTGTGAACGTGAGCAGTGGAGCACACAGAAACGGAGAGATGGATTTCTCTAATCTGCAGTTTGAAAACGGGAAGGGATATAAACCCATGAAAGCCTATGGGCGATCAAAACTTTCCAACCTCCTGTTTAGCTATGAACTTCAGAGAAAACTCGAAGCTGCTAGAAAGGATACGATTGCCGTAGCGGCCCATCCCGGTGTTGCCATGACCAACCTGGCACGCTACCTGGAAAGCAGGTTTCTGTACAAGATCATGTTCCCTCTTTTCAAACTGCTGGCACAGGACCAGTCCATGGGTGCCCTGCCCCAGATCAGGGCCTCAGTCGATCCGGAAGTAAAAGGAGCTCAATATTATGGCCCCGGAGGAAACAGGGAATTAAAAGGCTATCCGGTTCTGGTCGAATCCAGCGAGGCATCGTATAAGCCCGATGATGCCGCACGATTATGGGAGGAATCGGAGAAACTGACCGGAGTGAAATTTAATCTCTGAACGGGGTAAAGCCTAATCTCCGCTTGCCGACAGGAAGTCTCGCAGTCCATTCAGGTCATCGGTATTTATCAGATCTGCTCCTGCTTTCAATAATTCTGTCCAGACCGCATAGCGTTCTTTCCCGGGCGAATCAGGGGTGGCCCAGAAACGGATCATCTGACCGTTTTCATGGGCCTGCTGCACGTAGTTTCTTAGCTGTGTCCTCTCTTTCTCCGGCATTTCACCCTTTCCCTTCCAGGAGAAGTATTTGGTCCATCTGTCGCTGATCAGGGGCATCAGGAGCGTAGGGTATTCTTCCGTAAGGTCCTGTATCCGGCCATCCACGAAGGCAAATCGCTCTGTTTGCTCCATCATGTACCCGATGGGACGGTTCCCGGAGACAACAACCTTCACACTTCCGGGGTAATAAGCTTCCGGAGATACCCGGCAGAGAATATCCCTGTATTCATTCAGAATGCGGTCCAGCAAGCCGTAGGTAGTCAATCCATGGTCCTTGATATCAATAAGCAAAATAAGCGGACAGGTACTATCATAGAGGCTCAGCCGGCCCTCCGCAAAAGACTCCCCAAGTGGTTCCAGGTATAGCGCCCGGAGGGTACGACCGGGTCTGATATCCTTCCTGTCGTGCGCCACGTACAGGGAATCCCCCAGGCTGAACACATCCGCTTCAATGCTCCGGAAACCATTTCCGAGCGCATCAAAAAGGGGGCGTTCATGCATATAATCATTATGCGCATGTGCCGGACAGGGCCCTTTAATGCTGTCTCCTAAGAGCGCTCCACACACCATGGGCCGGAACAACAGGAGCAGGACCAGGCAGATAGAAATACGAAGTTGCATGTACGAACAGGGTTTATTGTCAGAGTCTGTCATGCAAGTTAATAAAACAGTCCTGATATAGTCAATTTGATTAACAGTCAGAAAGATATAACATTATTTTAGTTTACTGGTCAGATGCCATAAACCACAGCTGGGACACTGATAGGCTCGCAGTTCTCTGACTACCCTGTTTTCACCTATATACCGGATCATATCTTCGGCCTCCTCCCGCGTATTGTAAATGGTCTTTTTACACGCAGGGCCAATCGGTTCCAAGCTCTTGAATTCAGGCGGTCTGTAGGCCATCTCAGTTTTTATTTACAGCAGACAATTTATAGCTCCTGCAAAATTACTCTTTTTAGTTAACAAGGGTATGGATAGACCCGTACTGGTATTTTTAATTTATCTTTGCACAAAATTCCAATAATGTCCCCCGGCGAGAGTGCAAAATATCAAAACAATGAGAAAAAATGGGAATCTCTTCTGAGGATCTCTGAAGAGGCTCATACGGCAACAAACATTGAAGAATTTGTCGCCACTATACATGGCATACTTGCGGAGCTGGTCATGGCCAGGAATTTCTTTATTTGTCTGCATGATGAATCGACCGATAAATATTTTTTCCCTTACTTCAAGGATGAATTTGACAGCATTGAAACCGCTGGAGCAAACTTTGATTACGACGAATCTTTAGAAGTTACAATGTATGATTTGTCCGGTACCCTGACCGACTATGTCCGGCGGAGTGGCAAGCCTGTCAGGTTTCCCAATGAGGAAATGAACAAACTTTATCAATCGGGCGAAATTAAACTATTTGGTTCCCAATCCACTTCCTGGCTGGGTGTACCCCTGAAGCTTGCCGGAAAAACCTTCGGAGTGATGGCTGTCCAGTGCTACGACAGGACCGATGCATATTCCAGTGCGGATGAAGAGTTAATGGTTTTTGTTTCGGACCATATCGCCAGGGCCATAGAAAATGTCAGGGCAGAAGAAAAAATCAGGAAACAGCATCAGCTGGTCCTTCAGCAAAAACAGGCGATAACTGACAGCATCTCTTATGCCAAGAGGATACAGAAAGCGGTACTTCCGTCCCCCCTTTACCTGGACAATATACTCTCTGACCATTTCACCATTTTTAAACCCAAAGATATCATCAGCGGAGACTTCTACTGGGCAAGAGAAATCGAAGGATACAAAGTGGTTATCGTGGCAGATTGTACCGGGCATGGGGTTCCCGGAGCGCTGATGAGCATGCTGGGGGTAACACTGCTCAATGAGCAATTCAGAACCTTCGGGATCAGGCAACCAGGCGAGATTCTGGGACATCTGCGTACCAAAGTAAAAGAAATACTCGCCCAGGAAGGATCCACCAGCGATCAGAAGGATGGAATGGATATGGCGATTGCCATCATGGACCGGGAGAATCATGAACTTCAGTTTGCCGGTGCAAATATTCCTCTGATTCTTATCCGGATGAAGGAACACCAGGGCGATATGGAGAGTGATATGAAATTGTCCATGGAAAATGAAAATTACCAATTATACAGGGTAAAGGCGGATAAGCAACCCATTGGAGTACACTGGGAGGAAAAAGATTTTTCCACCCGGGTGGTGAAGCTGAAAGAACGGGACAGCCTCTATATGTATTCGGACGGTTACTTAGATCAATACGGGGGCAATGACCGTAAAAAATTCAAATCGCGCCGGTTAAAAAAACTGCTGCTGTCGCTTCAGGAGGCACCGATGGAAATGCAGAAACGGCTGCTCGAAGATGCCTTTGACAAATGGCGGGGCAGCCATGAACAGATCGATGACGTTTGTATGCTCGGTATCCGGATTTAAAAAAACAATTCTCCATTTCAGGCACCTGCCCCGGAAAGAAGCAGTCCAATGATTTTCAGTGCCGAAAAACGACCCTCTGCCGGAACCATATATCATTAATTGTATCTTTGTGTAAACAGCATCTCCGGAATTCCAAAGGAATGGATCAGGCAACCCACATGACGCGAGAGAAAATTCTGTACATCGATGACAATGAAACGAATCTGCTTTTGTTTTATGAGATGTATAAAGAGGCCTGCGAGGTATTTATTACCACTTCCAAGGATGCTGCTCTGGAACAAATCAAATCGGGTGAGTACAAAGTCATTTTTGTGGACTACCTGATGCCGGAAATCTCCGGCCTTGATTTTATTATGCAGGCAAAGCAGATCAGTCCCGACAGCCTTTACAACATCCTTACCGCACATGCCAATCTGGAGGTAGCCATCTCAGCCATTAATCACGGTTCCGTATTCAGATTCATTGAAAAACCCTGGAAGGAATTTGAGATTAACAGAGCCATCCGGGAGGCGGTTGCTCTTTTTGACCTGAAAGTGCAGAACAAGAACCTGATCAAAAGTATCAGGCAAAAGAATGCAGAGTTAACTTTATTGAAGGAACAACTGGAGGAGGAAAACCTGTACCTGCAGGAAGAAATCACTTCCACCACCGGATTCGAAGACATTATCTCCAAGGATCCCGCCTTTAAAAGCGTCTTAAAAAAGGTGGAGCAGGTATCGGGGACCATGGCGACTGTCCTGATCCTTGGCGAAACAGGCACCGGAAAAGAACTGATAGCCAGGGCAATACATAAATTAAGCCAGAGAAGCAACAAGTCCTTTATCAAACTGAACTGTGCAGCAATCCCGGAGACCCTGATTGAAAGCGAATTATGCGGTCACAGGAAAGGTGCATTTACCGGTGCTGTGGAACACAAAAAGGGAAAGTTCGAACTGGCAGATCATGGAACCATCTTTCTCGATGAAGTGGAAGAATTGCCCCTGCTGATGCAACCCAAACTTCTGCGGGTGCTGCAGGAAGGTGATATTGAAAAACTGGGGGGGGACTGACCCGATTCATGTGGGTGTCAGGGTGATAGCCGCTACCAACCGGGATCTGGAAAAGGAGATGAGAACGGGAAGATTCAGGGACGATCTGTATTACCGGCTGAATGTATTTCCCATCACCCTCCCACCCTTAAGAGAACGGCCCGAAGATATTCCCATACTGGTTGACCATTTTATAAAAAAGTATAACCGCATCAATAATAAAATGATCAAAAAGGTGTCCAGGGAAACCATGGATATCCTTTGCCGGTATCTCTGGCCCGGTAATATCAGGGAGCTGGAAAATGTAATCGAACGGGCAATTATCATCAGCAACGGTACCCAGCTTGACCTGATGGATGGTCTTTCCCTTCGCTCTGCGAAACCTGAGCGGGAAAATACTGAATTAAAGACTCTTGAAAAGATAGAGAAAGAGTATATTGAAAAAGTGCTGCGTGCCACCGGTTTCCGGGTGAGCGGTGAAAAGGGCGCTGCCAGGATTCTGGGAATGAATTCAATTGTACACGGAGCTGGAGGATCGTGTGAAGCTTCGCACCGCACAGTTAGAAGCGGCCAACACAGAGCTCGAAACCTTTACCTATACAGTTTCCCACGACCTGAAAGCACCCCTGCGGGGCATAGACGGGTACAGTAAACTGCTGCTCGACGGATACGGGGAAAGTCTTGACGAGGAGGCTGCTCACTTTATCAGGACCATCCGCAGCTCCACCCTTCAGATGAACCGTCTTATAGACGACCTGCTTAAGTACTCCCGCCTGGAACGGAGCCGGTTCAAGCGGGAAAAGATTGCCTTAAAATCCCTTATCGAATCTCTGCTCACCACCTATCAGGAAGAACTGAAAACGAATCATTTTTCGGTAAAATTGCTCGTTCCCGAGGTGGAGATTATAGCCGATCCGACCGGCCTTTCCATTGCCCTGCGGAATCTGATTGAAAATTCGATTAAATTTACCGGTGATAATCCCAATCCGGCCATGGAGATTGGCCTTGAAGAACAAGCGGATTCGTGGGTCATCCATGTTAAAGACAATGGCGTTGGCTTTGATAAGAAATACCACGATCGCATATTTGAAATCTTCCAGTGCCTGCACCGGGCCGAAGATTATCCGGGAACCGGAATCGGACTGGCTCTGGTGGCTAAAGCAGTGCAAAGGATGAACGGAAAAACATGGGCGGAAAGCGCGGCCGGAGAGGGTTCCGTATTTTTTATACAAATTCCAAAAAAAATTTCCATATGACAGGATTCAATGAAATCCAACCCATATTGCTGGTAGAAGATAACCCGGTCGACCTGGACCTGACCCTTCGGGCATTCAGGTCCCAAAATCTCGAGAACCCAATAATTGTGGCCCGCGACGGGGAAGAGGCCCTGGCTTTCATTGAAAAATGGGAAGCAGGCGAACCGCGTCCTGTAATCATTTTACTCGACCTGAAGATGCCAAAAGTTGCTGGTCTGGAAGTTCTGAAAGTCCTGAAAAATCATCCGGAATTCAAAACCATCCCTGTAGTGGTATTGACTACTTCCTCTGAATCGTCCGATGTGCATGCTGCATACCAGCTTGGCGCAAATTCCTACATTGTAAAACCGGTGGACTTTGAGAAGTTCCTGGAAGTGGCCAGGCAAATCGATCTCTACTGGAGGTTGTTGAACAAAGCCGATCAATAGGCAACTGCCGCCAATGCGCCTTCGCGGGAGCACAAAATTTATTACCCCAGAATGGTGTGAAAGATCGTTGTGGAATCCAATATCAACGAGCTTGAATATAGAGGGCAGGATAAGGGCTATAACCATTTTAGCCCTGATGTGGGCTTAGCTGAGCCAACTGAGGGTAAGAGCCAAGAAATAGCCATGCTTAAGAATCACCCGCATCTTTACAATAGTAGTTCCCTTCCTGCTGAAGTATGCGGACATTCCGTGTCAGATGCTGTTACCTGTGCCTGTTTGGTTTATCTTCATTGTTGACTTATATTGCATGTATGCCCAAAAAGCAATATTCTGGATTTTTCATATTCTGCATTATATCAGTGTGGTTCTTGTTGTGTTCGAAGCATGTTTCATGTCAGGAGAATAATCAGGCAAAAGTTGACAGCCTCCGTTATATTTTGGAAACAACTGACGATTTGGAAGTTAAAAAGAGTGTGCTGACATCGCTCTGTATCCATTTCAGATATGAGGGCGATTGGGTGAAACATGATCAGATTATACAGGAGATGATCCTCCTGCAGGAAGAAAAGTTGGATAGCGCTTATCTGGCAGATACCTACAATGAATTGGGAATATCCAATAGCCTGAGGGGAGAAAATGAAGAATCGCTTAAGTATTTCCAGGAAGCCTTTAATATTAATAGTGCCTGTGGCCATATGTTCGGGGTATCGGCCAGCTATGAAAACCTGGCCCAGGTTTATATCGATATGGGTAACTATAACACTGCGGTCGACTGCCTGTTGAAATCCATCGAAATAAAGAAGGAACATAATTATTCCCGGATATTCAATATATACATGAAGCTGGCATCAATACAGACCATACTGGAAACCGATAAGGTGGATCATTACATTGGACTTGCGAGACAGGAGATTCAGGCAATGGATAGTGTCCAGCCGGCCGATCAGGTGGTATTTTACAATGAACTTGGTGCCATTTTAAGGGACCAGGGGAT
>JARGFM010000037.1 GCA_029210725.1 Bacteroidales bacterium
ACATCTGACTGATATTCAGCCCGTTCAACTCTTGAAGAAATTGTTTAAATTGAAATTCGTGATAAACTCACGCTAGCTCTTCTTTTTCTTCCCCTTTTTGCCGGGGGGCGCTTTCTCCTGTGAGGCGGAGACCTGGAAATCCTTTCCCTCGTAGGTTCCTTCCCGGATGCCTGGAAGGACCTGTTCGGCGACTTTTTCGTCCACTTCGAAAAAGGCATGGCGTGAGTGTATGTCGATGCGTCCCATGTGAAAACTTTCAATGCCCGTCTCACTGCAAACAAGTCTCAGCAGAGCCCCTTTGTTCAGGTTCTGTTTTTCGCCCAGGTTGATAAAGAAACGCCTTTTGGCTCCGTTGAGGTTCCGGTTGAAATCGCCGTTTCCCTTTCCTCCCCGTCTGACCTTCCTTCCGCCAGCCTCTCGTTCACCCGGTCCAGCTGCCTTTTCAAAGCTTGCATTCAGGTCGCCGGAATTTTTATAGTAGTTCAGAAAGGCATTCAGCTCCATGGAGATAAATTTCAATACAATATCCTCGGCCGGCAGATCTTTCAGCTTCTTGTAGAAAACAGGCCAGTAGCGGTCGATGGCCTCCTCATCCACCGGGGTGTTTACGACCCGGTCCATGAGCGCGTACATCTGCTTTTCACAGATCTCCCCGGAGTCGGGAATGCTCGACTGCGCGACCCTGGTACCGAGCAACGATTCCACCTGCTTAATTTTGTAAGTTTCCCGGGTATTGACCAGGGCCAGGGAAAAGCCCGATTTGCCAGCCCGGGCGGTGCGCCCGCTGCGGTGGGTATAGTTTTCTATATCATCGGGCAGGTTGTAGTGGATCACATGGGAAATATCCTTGACATCGATACCCCTGGCCGCTACATCCGTGGCCACCAGCACCCTCACGGTCTTCTCTCTGAATTTAAGCATGGCCGCATCTCTCTGAGCCTGTGACAGGTCTCCGTGCAGGGCTACCACATCATAGCCCTCTTTTTCCAGTTTGTCTGCGATCTGACTGGTCTCCCGTCGCGTCCGGCAGAATATCAGTCCGTATATTTCCGGGAAGTAGTCCAGGATCCTTTTCAGGGCATGGTAACGGTCCCGTTCCTTCATCATGTAGTAGCGATGCTCAATATTCACCGCCACACTGTTCTGCTTACCCACTACAATCTCGAGCGGATCAAGCATGTAGTTCTGGGCAATTCGTTTCACTGCTTTGGGCATGGTAGCAGAGAAGAGCCAGACCCTCTTGACTGCCGGAGTCTGTTCGAGAATGGCATCAATATCTTCTTTGAAGCCCATATTCAGCATCTCGTCGGCCTCATCCAGCACTACCCGCTGAACCGAATTCAGCTTTACAGCCTTTCGCTTAATCAGGTCGAGCAATCTGCCCGGTGTGGCCACCACAATATGGGCCCCTTTTTTCAATTTATGGATCTGATCGGTGATGCTTGCACCCCCGTAAACGGCCGTGATATTCGGATGATCCTGATAAGCGGCAAAAGTCTCCAAATCGCGGGTTATCTGCATACACAGCTCCCTGGTAGGACAAACGATCAGGGCCTGGGTAATCCGGTCCTTGAAATCGATATGCTGGATCAGGGGCAAGCCAAAAGCGGCGGTTTTTCCCGTTCCGGTCTGGGCCAGTCCCACGAAATCCCGCTTGCCTTCTGCCAGGACAGGGATCGCTTTTTCCTGTATTTCAGAAGGGGATTCAAATCCTAATTTGGTGACGGCTTTTAAAATATCCCCACGCAATCCTAAGTCCTTAAATTCCATAATTTTAAATTAGGCGGCAAAGGTACGATAATTAACTTTCCCCGGTGCAAAAAGGAGAAATAATCGTGCATATGTTTATGAAGAATAGGCTTTAAAGTCCGGATCGATCGTTTTCAGAAGTTCCATGGATTTTAACCATAATTTTTCTCCCTCTGCGGTCTCATAGACTTTGGGGTCCATTTTCTTGGGATTAAACATATGCAGGTATTCGTTGCTTGTCCCCTCGTAATCGGCCGACAGAGCCATGTAGACCACAGGTCGCGCCGCCCTGGCAGGCGATTTGAATACGATCCGGAAAATGCCTTTCAGGGTCATCCTGAGAAGCCAGGGAGCCTCCTTTACAATGTTCGATGCCACCGGCCCCGGACAGATCAGATTGATGCTTAATCTGACAGAATCATGATTAATTCTTCTGGATAGTTCTGAGGCGTAGGTGTTTAGTATAAGTTTAAAATAACTGTAATTTGAAATCCCCTTGGAAACCCCGTATTTAAAGTAGCTTCCGAATTCTTCATAATCGATGTAAGTGGCTCCCTGGTGTGAATCACTGGATATAAACAGGATTTTTGAAAGGGGGGGCATATCCTTCAGTTTAATCACTTCTCTGGCCAGAAGTAACCGGGTTAAGATCACATTGGAAAGATAATTGACCAGGAACATCTGGTCCTGACCCGATGCTGTCTGGCGTGAACCCGGAAGTGCCACAGCCGCATTGAGTATGCAGATGTCCAACTGTATCTTCTCTTCAGCCATCGACCGGACAAACTGATGAATGGTTTCAATTCTGGAAAGATCCAGGTACCGCATCTCCACACTTTCTGAACCGGATAGCTGCTTCACCCTTTCCCCGGCTCCGGGAATCCCGCTTCTTCCCGCCATAATCACCCTGGCTCCCCTTCTGGCAAATGCCACAGCCAGAGCAAATCCCAGTCCCGAATTGGCCCCCGTTATAAGTACTGTTTTGCCATCGGCCCTGTCCTTATCGGAATACCTGGATGCCAGTTGCTGTTTGGAAAAGAAATCTTTGATTCCTGCCAGGGAAGCAACTACCGGGTTTGTAAAACGACCCTCAGCCATGTTCAGGTTTTTTTTCGGGATTTTTCATAGTTTGATCGTGGTAAATATAGCAAGAGAATCAGTTTTTTGTGTAGTTATATTATGCTACCTTTGCAGACTTTTTAACATGAGCCGAGAAACATGGATATACGGAACATAGCGATTATTGCACACGTCGACCACGGAAAGACCACCATGGTCGACCGGATATTGCACCAGGTAAAACTATTCAGAGATAACCAGGAGATGGGTGAGCTGATCCTGGATTCCAATGATCTGGAACGGGAACGGGGCATTACTATTCTCTCCAAAAACGTATCTGTTACCTATAAGGGGACTAAAATCAATATCATTGATACTCCGGGTCACTCAGATTTTGGCGGAGAGGTGGAAAGGGTATTGAATATGGCAGAGGGGGTTTTATTGCTGGTGGATGCCTTTGAAGGCCCCATGCCCCAGACTCGTTTTGTATTGCAGAAGGCCCTGGAACTGGGGAAAAAGGTGATTGTGGTGATCAATAAGGTGGATAAGCCCAATTGCAAACCCGATGAGACCAGTGAACTGGTTTTTGAGCTGATGTTTGCCCTGGATGCCACGGAAGAGCAACTGGAATACCCCACCGTATATGGCTCTTCCAAGGAGGGGTGGATGGGGTCTGACTGGAAAAATCCCACAGAGGACATGGCCTATCTGCTCGATACCATCGTGGACTATTTCGATGCTCCCGTGGAAAATCCCGGTACCCTGCAAATGCAGATCTCCTCGCTGGACTATTCTTCTTATACCGGCCGGATCGCCGTAGGCAAGGTGCATCGGGGAAGCATACAAATGGGCGACCAGGTCTCCATTGTTCAGCGTAACGGACTGAAACACAGATCCACCGTAAAAGAGTTGTACACCTTCGTTGGACTGGGGAAGGAGAAAACCAAGGAGGCCGTGAGCTCGGGGGAAATTGTGGCCGTGCTTGGACTGGAGGATTTCGATATTGGTGATACCATAGCCGATCCTGAAAATCCCGAGGCCATGCCTCCCATCTCCATTGATGAACCTTCCATGAGCATGCTGTTTACCATCAACAACTCCCCCTTCTTCGGGAAAGAGGGAAAATTTGTGACCTCCAGGCATTTGAGAGACCGCCTGTTTAAGGAGACCGAGAAGAACCTGGCCCTGAAAGTGGAAGAAACCGATTCGCCCGATCGCCTGCAGGTTTATGGAAGAGGAATTCTGCATCTTTCCATATTAATTGAGACCATGCGCAGGGAGGGATACGAGCTGCAGCTGGGACAACCCAGGGTGGTGATCAAAGAGATTGATGGCTTCAGGCACGAACCGGTGGAACTCCTCTATATCAATGTGGATGAGGAGTTTTCGGGTAAGGTGATTGAGATTGTAACCGGTCGTAAGGGAGATATCCTGAATATTGAAAAAAAGGATGACCGGGTTAACCTGGAGTTTAAGATTACGGCCAGGGGGCTGATTGGCCTGAGGCAACCCATCCTGACCGCCACCGAGGGGAATGCGGTTATTTCCCACCGTTTTTCCGGCTATGAACCCTGGAAGGGAGAGCTGGTGCGTAAACGGAACGGAGCCCTGATTGCCATGGAGACAGGGACCGCTATCTCTTATTCCATCGATAAGCTTCAGGACAGGGGCAAGTTTTTTATTGATCCCATGGAGTCCATCTATGCCGGACAGGTCATCGGGGAGCACACCAAGCAGGACGACCTGGTGGTAAATGTAATCAAGACAAAGAAGCTGACCAATATGCGGGCTTCCGGTTCCGATGAAAAGGTTTCCATTGCTCCGGCTGTGAATTTTTCCCTGGAGGAGGCTCTGGAATACGTGGGAGAGGACGAATATGTGGAGGTGACCCCCCAATCGATCCGTCTGCGAAAGATCCTGCTCGCCGAACATGAACGGAAGCGGGTTAAGAATCTGGAAGCTTAACTCACTTTTTCATATACGGCTTTCCGGGACATAAACTGCATGGTAAGTCCCCTGGCCACCATAAAGAGGATAAAGGCGAGCCAGAGGCCGTGATTTCCCAGGAACCTTCCTGCCAGGAAATAGGCAGGGAAAAAGATCAGCAGGGTGGAGATCAGCATGGCGTTTCGCATCTCTGGTCCGGCGGTGGCCCCGATGAAGATGCCATCCCACAGGAAGGCCGTAAATGAGACCATAGGAACCAGGACCACCCAGAAGAAATAAGGCTTTGCATTGGCAATCACCTCGGGGTTGTTGGTCAGCACCCTGAAAATAGCATCTCCCCCTAGCAGGTATACCAGGGTAAAGAAGAGACTGATTCCCCCGCCCCACAGAAAGAACAATTTAATGCTCCGCTCCAGGGATTTTCTGTCGCCTGAGCCAATGAATTTTCCTGTCAGAGCTTCCGATGCATGGGCAAATCCATCGATCAGGAAGGAGAAGAACATAAAGAACTGCATCAGGATCGAATTAACCGCCAGGATGGTCTCCTCTCCTTCGTTAAAAAGATCCACACTGGCCGAACGGGCCGTAAAGATGGTAAAGACCACCACCAGGCACATGGTACGAATAAAGATATCGCTGTTGACCGAAAGGAAGTGTTTTAACTTAAGCCACTGGATGGTCGCCTTCAGGGACCAGTATTTAAAAAGTTTCCGGAAATATTTCCGGAAGAAATAGATGGCGATCAGGAGTCCGCTGTACTGTGCAATCACCGTACCCAGGGCCACCCCGTCGGATCCCATGCCCAGTTTCATCACGAAGGTGTAGTTGCAGATGATATTGATCACATTGGTCAGGACCAGCACCACCATGGGAAGGCGGGCATTCTGCATTCCCAGGAAAAAGCCGAGCAGGGCAAACTGCCCGAGAGCAGCCGGGGCTGCCCACACACGGATCCTGAAATAGGTCATGGCCAGCTCTTCCACACGGGTTTCGCCCTTCAGAATCAGAAAACTCAGGTGCTCGATTGTTCCCTGAAAGACCAGGAGCAGGAGGCTCATGATCAGGGCTATGAAGGCTGCCCTGGAGAATACCTGGATGGTCTCCGGCAAATCCCTTCTTCCACGGGCCTGAGCCGTAAAACCACTGGTGCCCATTCGGAGAAATCCCAGGCTCCAGTAGATAAAATTGAATATAAGGGATCCCAGGGCGATGGCACCGATATAAGCATCCGACTCCAGGTGCCCCATCAGGGCCATGTCCACAATTCCCAGCATAGGGATGGAGATGTTGCTGATGATGTTGGGTATGGCCAGGTCCAGGATCTTCTTATTCACCTTTCGGAAATTTTTGTCCGAAGATAACGCATATTATGTTTTCAACGGGCCTTATGAACGGTCACACGTGGCCTTGGAGCATCGGACCAGTCGCATACAGGAGCCAGGGGCCTACAGATAAGCGGACACCTTTTGATAGAGGGCCTGCACTTTCACGCGGGGATCGCCCTCGCCCAGGGTCTCTATGGGAAGGAAACCGTGATACTGGTGCTTATGAAGAAGTCTGATCAGGCGCCTGACATCCAGAGCTTCTGATCCTTCTCCGCTTCGTACGGTTTCCTTCACCTGCCAGGTAACAGCGTAGGGGATCAGTTTTTCGATTTCCAGGTAGGGATCGGGTCCGGCAATGCTGCCGGTATCAAGCATCAGACCGAACCACTCCGAATCGACTCTCCGGAGAATATCGATGATCTCCCCGGTGTTGATCAGAAAATCATGGTGGTTTTGAAATGCCACATTAACTCCGTATCTGGCAGCGAACAGGGAACATTCACGAAAGGCATCCACCACTTGCTGATGCAGGGCACTGGAAGGGTCTCCTGCCGAGGGGGCCTTCCCGTCGAAGATCCTGATATTAGGAGCCCCCAGTTTGGAGGCAGCTACGATCCATTGTTTTACCAGGTCAATCTCTCCGGCCAGTGCCTCCGGATCGCGCAGAGTAAAATCATTCCGGACTCCGGTTCCTGAAAAGGAAATTCCGGTCCTGAAGGCCATTCTTTTAATCTCATACAAAGCCTGGTCGTCCGGGACAGCAGGGTAGCCTGGTATGTAATATGCAGTCAGATCAATAGCTGTAAATCCGGCACGGGCAGCGTAATGAAACAGTTCTTCCAGGCCCATTCCCTCCTCCAGCAATGCACGATTAAAACTGTAGGCATTCAGGGAAGGAGTAATGCCGTAAGCTGACAGAGTATGAGCCCCTGCTTCAGCAGGTGTCACCCCCGCGGCTCCCACCAGGGCCATGGATGAGGCCTTTATAAAGGATCGTCTTCGCATAATTCCCCTAATATTAGGGATAATTGCTTATCCATATGAAAGAACTTTTCAACGTAAAAAGTATCTTTAAAGAAAACACCCTATTATGTCGATTGAGAGATTGATTACGCTTCCCCCGCGTATGGCGGAAAAGTTCCACGAGCTGGAAAATAAGGAGCAGGATGCCTGGTTTTGTGGCTCAGATCCTGCTGGAAAAAAAGCAGGCTCCGGGGGAGGAAGTGCCTATCTCTTGTGGTTGGCATACAGAAAATCAGGCTTTACGGGGTCCCTGGAGGAGTGGTTGATGGAGAAAAGGCGGTTGCTTATTCATTCCGGTGGGGAGAGCCGCCGGCTTCCGGCCTATGCCCCTTATGGGAAATCTTTATTGCCCATACCGGTTTTCCGGTGGTCGAAGGGCCAGGACCTGGATCAGAAGCTGCTTGGTTTTCAGGCTTCCTTCTATGAGAAGATTCTTCAGAATGCTCCGGCGTGTTATACCACCCTGATTGGCAGCGGCGATGTGATGTTTATCTCTTCGGACCGGTTCCAAAAGCTGCCGGAAGCCGATGTACTGCTTTTTGGGATCTGGGTAGAGGACCAGGTGGCTTCCCGTCACGGAGTGTTTTTCAGTCGCCGTCACCAGCAGAATCGGCTCGCTTTTGTCAGGCAAAAACCTTCTGTGGAGGAGTTGTCCGGTCTGGCACAGGATTATTTCTACCTGATGGATTCTGGGATTGTGATGATGAACCGCGAGACGACCCTGAAACTGATGAAAAAATCGCTTTGGGATGAAAAGAGCCAGACCTTCAAAGGAGGCGCTCCCGGGTATTATGATCTCTATGGGGATATGCTCACTGCTTTCGGGGAAGAGTCCGGATCCGCAGATTCAGAGCTGGCGGCTCTTACAGTTAAGCTGGTACCTTTGCAAGAGGGAGAGTTCTATCATTTTGGTACCAGTAGCGATATGATCGAATCGACCCTTCGGCTCCAGAACCGGATCACCGACCAGCGCCTGAAATATTCCAGGGAGTCGGATCATCACCCTTCCATCTTTCAACAAAATGCTGATGTGAAGGTCGAATTCAGTGCAGAGAACCACCATATCTGGATAGAGAACAGTTATATTCCCTCCACCTGGAAACTGAATCATCACCATATCCTCACCGGGATTCCATCAAACTCATGGAAGGTGCTGCTTCCGGCAAATATCTGTCTGGATCTGGTGCCACTGGAGGAGGATGAGTACTGCCTGCGGATTTATGGTTATGGAGATGAATTCGGGGAATCGGCCGACAGGAGAGGGACCTGGATGAACCAGGAGCTGAAGCAGTGGCTGATCCAAAGGAATATTACGCCAGAGAATGCAGGCTTTACCCGGGATGCCTCCATGTATGAGCTGCCTCTGTTCCCTGTAGGGAGCATGAAGATGCTGGAAGCGGTTCTAAAGGAGATACTGGAGAAAAAACGGCAGACTTCCCTCTGGTTGAAATCGCTGCGACTATCTGCAAAAGAGCTTGCAGAAAGAGCCGGGGCGGAAAAATTATACCGGCAAAGGGAGGACCTGAGGCTTCAGAGCCTGCCCAGGCTGGCCGCCAATCACCCCAAAAGTATCTTCTATTTCCTGGATCTGGAGAAGATATCGACCCAATACTGCAAATCAGGACTGGAACTGCCCGCGGAACTTTCCAACAAAGAACCGCTTATCAAAAGAATGAATGATTATATGTTCCGGGCCAGGGTCCTGGGGAACAGGGAGCATGCCCTGCACTTTGAGAAACGGGCCTTCGGGATGCTAAGGCAGGAAATGATCCGGACCCTGAAAGCGGAACCCCTGAGCCCCCGCCGAAATGTACTGGACGATCAGATCCTGTGGGGAAGAAGCCCGGTACGGCTTGATCTGGCAGGAGGATGGACAGATACTCCTCCCTATTGCATCATGGAGGGAGGCAAGGTGGTCAATCTTTCGGTAGAGCTAAACGGCCAACTTCCCCTGCAGGTTTATGTCAGGCCCCTGGCCGAGATGAAGATAATTCTTCGCTCAATCGATCTGGGAGAGAAGACAGAGATCAATAATTTTGAAGAACTGAATAATTATGACCAGCCGGGAGGGGGCTTCTCCATTCCCAAAGCGGCGCTTGTTCTTTGCGGCTTCGGCCCCATGTTCTCCGGGAAACACTACGCAGATCTGGCCTCGCAGCTGAAGGCTTTTGGATGTGGCATCGAAATGTCATTGCTGGCGGCTATTCCAAAGGGCTCGGGGCTGGGGACCAGTTCAAATCTGGCTGCCACCGTGCTGGGTACCCTGAACGATTTCTGTGCCCTGGGATGGGACAAGCACGAGATCGCTTACCGGACCCTGATCCTGGAACAGATGCTTACCACCGGCGGAGGCTGGCAGGACCAGTTCGGGGGTATCTTCGGGGGGGTCAAACTACTGGAAACCGAAGCAGGGATCAGACAGAGCCCCGGGATCAAGTGGCTGCCCGATCAGCTGTTTACCAACCGGGAGACCCGGGAGATGTTGTTATTGTACTATACGGGGGTGACCAGAGTGGCACATGACATCCTGGGCGAGATCGTGAAAGGCATGTTCCTGAATTCATCGGGCCACCTGGAAATATTCAAGGAGATGAAAATCCATGCCCTGGAGACTTTCGGCACGATCCTAAGCAATGATTATGAGGGTCTTGCAGCCAAAGTGGCTCTAAGCTGGGTTCTGAACCAACACCTGGATGAGGGCACCAATCCGCAAGTGATTCGTGCGATCATTCAAAGGGTGGAGGATTACCTGCTGGGGTATAAGCTGCTGGGAGCCGGGGGAGGAGGTTATCTGATCATGTTCGCCAAATCGGCGGAAGCTGCTTTAAGAGCCAGGAAGAACCTGGAAGCAGATCCGCCGAATGCCCGTGCGAGGTTTGTGGATTTTAGCGTTTCAAAAAGCGGCTTCCAGGTCTCCCGTTCCTGATCAGTCCACCTGCTCCTCTTCGAACATGTCCGAGTAGTCCCGGACCGCTTTCGAAGCCTTTCTGCCTCCGAAGAAACCCAACAGGACGAGAACCAGGAGCACAATGCCCACGATCCTGGCCGTTGACTCTTTTCCCTTCAGGGCCTGGATGACAGCATGGTAAAGCAGGTAAATGCCAAAGACACTCACAACAAGACCGACTATTCCACCCAGGGTGAAATTGATCCCATAGAAGAATGCCAGCAAGGCATTGACCGGGTAGAGGACCATCAGGGAGGCTGACACCCTGGCGTTGGCTTCAAAATCGGTGTTGCCGCCGCAAATGGCCGAGATTACCAGCATAATCACTCCGCCAATGAACAGTCCGATGATGGCTCCGATAATGGACCAGATCAGAGCCATAATGCCCACGGCACCGCCCAGTAAGCCGGCCCCCATGGCAGACAATCCAAGAACACTCCACAGTAGTGAAAAGAGGCCTGCTATGGTTCCGTAGATGGCAGCTTTGATTAAAGGTTCGGCAATTCCCCCGGACAGGGGCATGGATTGGAAATACCCTTTCGGGTTCAGCAGGGTTTCCCTGGAATCTTTTAAAATTTTGTTAAAATTAATGCCTTCGTCGCTCATGATGTGAGATTTTTTGAAGACATAAATTACAAATATTTAATGGATCTGCAAGTCTTAATCGAGCGCCGGAAGAAAAATTCTGAAGGTGGTTCCTTCCTCCCTGGAATCTACAAGGTGAAAATAGTTTTACATGGAAGGCTGCAGCCCCGAGTCATAGGACTTCTCTACGTCCCTGAACCAGGAGGTGGCGTGCCGGTTCAGATAGAACAGGACCTTGTTACGCAGTCCGGGTATAATCAGCCGATCGCCGCGCAACATGCCTTTGACAGCTTTTGCTGCAATCAGGCCGGGGGCCAGGCTTTGAATATCCTCCTCGAAAATCCGGCCAAAACTCTCCACCTGTTGCATCAGGCTTTTGATGGGAGCAGGATGTACCATGCTTACCAGTACCCCGGTGTTTTTAAGCTGCTCCTCCAGCTCCCTGGTCAAGGCATACATTTTGGCCACGGAATGCTGGAGGCCTTCGCTGAATTGCTCTTTCCTGAAGGGGAAAGGAATAATATGCTGAATATAGGAAGAGGCTAGAGCTCTCATATGAGGGAGGAGACTCCTGGTGATCAGGACTGCTCCCCGGAATCGGGTCTGGAAATCGTCCCGGGTCAGTTCCGAAATACACCGGTTTTCTCCGGCGGACCAGTCGCAGGTGATGTTATTGATCAGAGCCCTGATCTCATATGAATCCTGGATCCTTTTTACATAAAACTGAATTTCTTCCTGGTTGGAAAGATCAAGTTTTATGGCATTCACCTGAATTTCATGCTTCAGCTGTAAACCAATGGCAAACCTCTGTAAATCAATGTAAGTGGTTGATACCAGCAACAGATTGCATCCTTTACGCGCTATTTCCCGGGCCATGGCTTTGCCCAGTTCGCCTTCCGCTCCAAGTATGATGGTGTACTGTGTATTCACTGTATTGGTATTCATATTCTGTATTAATAAGACAACTTAAATCCCGATTGGATGCGTGGATCGTGTTAAATAATCGTAAAATTTAAGGCCACTTCACCTTCTTTATGAAAAAGATGCAATAACCAGGCCAAACCCTTCCGGTACCCGGAAGTTTTTCAACATAAAGTTCAGGATTTTAGGAAGTCTATCCTAAGCCCTCCGGCTCCGGGAAGAGTCCGTTTGGAGGTAAATATTTAACAAATGCAGAGGAGTTATCAACAAAGGGCCCCGGGAAGATCCCCTCTGCTGATCCGGCTTCTTTACCAGATACTTTTCAGGCGGTAAATCTCCCCTTTTTTTAAACGTACAGATCCCTTGGCGGAAAAGAGCTGAATCTTTTCAAAACCGGATTCGGGAAAGCATAATTCAGTCATTGCCAGGGCCCCGTCATCCACGAACAACTCGATGGAAGAAAGGTCAATAAAGGCATGGATCCTGATTTCTCCTGATTCCGGCAGGCGGTAGGGAGCTGCATGTTTTCCGGGGAAATGTTCTGAAAAACCGGTCTGACCTGAATGGTCCCTGGAGATAAAGATCTCCTGGCTCCCGGTATGGCAGGCTGCGATTAACTGGTCGTTCTGACTGTTTTCCAGGATAATTCCAAATTCAGTTCCCTCTTCCACACCCGGATCAAATTCAAATACCAGGTCAATCTCATAAAGGGGAGCTGCCCATTCAGGCACAGATCCCACCTGCATTCTTTCCGTCACCGGTCCCGGTTCCAGGCTCGTATGTTCCACACGTAACTCTTTTGTTTCCACCACGGGAACAGAACTCAGCCTGTAGCCGTCCGGCCCCCTTTTAAGACGGAGTTCCCTGGGCAGCGTCATGGCGCTTCTCCATCGAACGGTGGGGACCAGGTTGGCATACTGCCAGTTACTCATCCAGCCTAAAAAGATTCTTCGTCCATCTGCTTCAGGAATATCCGACCAGCTCACCCCGGCATAATTATCCTTTCCATAATCGATCCAGCGTGGATCGGGTCCGGGATTTTCGTTGTGAAAGTGTTTCCCGTCAAATTCCCCGACAAAATACTGCGTGGCCGATCCGCCATTGGGACCGCCCGGATTAATGCTTACCAGAAGGACCCATTTTTCTTCCCCGTTGACATCCATTGGGAAGAGATCGGGGCACTCCCAGACACCGCCATGGGCACCAGTATTCTCTCCAAATTCACTTTCCGGGGTCCAGTGGATCAGGTCGGGAGAGGAATAGAACATGATCCGGTTTTGGGCTGCCAGTGCCATGATCCAACGATTACCATTCGCGTACCAGATCACTTTTGGATCCCTGAAATCCCTGATCCCCGGGTTTTGCAGCACTGGATTTCCCTGGTATTTGATCCAGCTTCTGCCTTTGTCCAGGCTGTATGCAATGCTCTGGTACTGGAACAGTTCGCTTCCGGCTTTTTCCAGGGCATGATTATGGTGAGTAAATATGGCAACCATGGGTGGATTTTCCTTACTTCCCAGTCCGGAGCTATTGCTCCAATCAATGACTGCACTACCCGAAAAGATGGTGCCCAGGCTGTCGGGATAGAGGGCCATAGGCTGGTGTTCCCAGTGTATCAGGTCGGTGCTGATTGCATGACCCCAGTGCATGGGGCCCCAAACGTTGCTGTTTGGATTGTGCTGATAGAAGAGGTGGTATTCTCCTTCATAGTATACCATTCCATTGGGATCATTCATCCACATGGAATCGGGACTAAAATGGAATTGTGGCCGGTACTGCTCGGTGTACGGAAACTGTACGGTTCCGGAAACATGCCCAGCCTGTGCTGCAGAGGTAGAAATGAAGATTGGCAGTGCGACCAGGAAGGTGATCAGGATTTCCCGCTTATTCATAAGAATTGGATTAAAATTTATGTATAAACTCCCCGGATAATATCCATCACCTCGCTGGTGATTTCTGCGCTCCGGCCGGTGGATGGGCAGCGACCCTGTCCGTTCATTTCAGAAACAATGGTCCGGATCAGCGGCATCTGGATGTGCTCGGGCTGAATGGTGGCTATGGTTTCCTTGTGGTCACCAGTATTCAGGGTGATGGGCTTAAAGCTGAAAATACCGAAACTAAGTAAGCCTTTTTCTCCGCAGACCTCCACCAGGTCCCTTTGGAATGCCGGGGGTGTTACAAAATTCCAGCTTCCGGTCAGCAGCAAATCATCAGGAAGCCTGAGGGAAGCAGAAAGGGAATCTTCCGGTTCGTACATGCCGCCCACATTGCTGATTTTCCCGCTTACCTCCAAAGGATCGCCAAAGATATGGAACAGAATATCCAGGGCATGACAACCCAGATCGTGGAAATATCCACCCCCGGAATCTTCAGGAATGACCCTCCAGGGCAGATTGTCGCGATCGTAATCTTCCGGCCGGGCCGGATAGAATTGCTGCAGGTTGACATGCAGGATCCGGCCCAGGGTTCCTTCGTCGATGATCGATTTCACCTTTTTAAAGTACTCGAGTTCCCTGCGGTAATAGGCCACAAAAACAGGAACCCCCCCTTTTTCGGCAGCTTCGTTGATGACCCTGCACTCCCGGGCCGTTCGGGCCATAGGCTTTTCGATATAGACAGGTTTCCCTGCTTTTATGGTCTCCAGGGCATACTCCATGTGCGATCCGGGTGGAGTGGCAATATATACGATGTCCACCTCCGGATTGTATATCACTTCAAAGGGATCTTCGTGTACTTCGGGGATCCCATGCCTGGCTGCATAGTCTTTCGCTTTTTCGAAAGACCGGTTCCCTACGGCCACCAGTTGTGAATTCTCCACCTTGTTAAAAGACGGGGCACTCTTAAGCTCGGTCACATTTCCGGTACCGATCATGCCCCAGCGGATTGTTTTTCTAGCCATGTAACTAAGATAGGGAAAAATACAAAAGCTCCCGCAGGAGCTTTTGTAACGCGTATGATTTTCAACTACTGCAGAAAATCATCTACTCAAGTATCTCCTTGCAATACTCCCGGCAGATAGCGACCTCTTTGACGGGGTCCGAGCCCTCGGGGATCTTATATTCCAGTTCAATATCACAGTAAATGGGCCAGCCTTTATCCTGGATCAGGAGAAGCACCTCTTTGATGGGAGTCTGGCCTTCGCCCCAGGGCATGTTTTCATTGCCTTTCACCTCATGGTCCCTGGCGGTTTTATCCTTTAAATGGATGCTGGCAATTTGAGCGTGGTACTTTTCAATGAATTCCACCGGATCCTTTCCCGTAGAACCAAAATAGTGGCCGATGTCAAAATTCAGGCGATTGGCCGGGTTCAGGGCCAGAAGCTTGTCCACATCAAAGTCCGCCTCCGCATACTGGAAGTGATTGTGGAAAATCGCCACCATTCCAGCCCTCTCTGCTGCCGCACCCACTTTGGTGCAGTTCTCCTCACCGATCTCTGTGGTGATCCCTATGGCTCCCAGTGTTTTGGCAACCTTGAAAGAGTAGTTTAGCTCCTCTTCGCTCATTCCTGCGGTCCATTTATAAATATGGATATTCACCCCCGCATCGTTGAACTTTTTGCGCAAGGCCACATACTTCTTCATGGTTTCATCCGAGTAGCGCCAGGTCTTGATATCGTTCTGGTATTTTTCAACTGCTGCTTTCTCCTCATCACTCAGATCGCCGGATCTTAGTTTTCTTCTTGAAACCGTCAGTTCGGGAGCTCCCAGGTAGGCCTCAATGCCGGTTCCCATCAGCTCCACCGAGCTGAGTCCGGCATCCACACAGGCCTGCAGGACCTCATCCACTTCGCGGATACTCCTGAAGCTATAGGTTATGGCACCAATCTGGACTCCTCCGTAGTTGGAGCTCAGGGCCTCCTGCCCCTGGGCGGGGAAGGAGGTCACTAACATGAGTCCGGCGGCTGCCAGCAGGTATAATCTCGATTTGATCTTTTTATTTTTCATGTTTTTCTTGGATTAAAAAAGATTATAATTTCCATCCATCACGGTATTCGTAATGGAAGTACTGGTTAGCTTCCTCCAGGTTTGTGATCCTCATGTTCTCAGCGTCATATTCGAGGGTTTTATTTACCTGCTGAGACATAACGGCAATGTTGGTGATCAACATGATCTCGGTGAGTTTGGAAGCGATCTCGAAATCATTGGCTGCTTTCCTTCCCTCCTTGATGGCTTCGATGAAATCCACATATACGCTCTTGGGACGGTTTAACCAGGGTTCCGGGGCCTTGAAGTCCGGATTTCCGGGAATCAGTTCGGGCATGGCTCCATGGGTGCCGTGCATCAACATACCCTTGTCGCCGATGTAAAGGGCTTCCCGCAATTGCCGGTCGGCCTCCAGTTCAGCCGGGCGGAAAGGCTTAATGCCCCCATCGCTCCAGGTTACCTTCACAGGAGGTTTGTTTCCGCGGGCTGCAAATTCATACATCACCTGTTCGGCCTGCGGGAGGTAATCGGCTGTAAATGGAGTGGTGGTTGCCTGTATCTTGACAGGCATGCCCAGCTCCAGGGCCCAGATGGGGGCATCAAAGGTATGAGCGCCCATATCTCCCATGGCACCTGTTCCATAGTCCCACAGTCCACGCCAGGCAAAATGGGTGGTATCGGGATGGTAAGGCTTCTCAGGAGCCGGCCCAAGCCAGACATCGTAATTGAGGTTACCGGGTACTTCAACCCCGGCGGGACGCTCCAGGAATCCCTGGGGCCAGACCGGCCGGTTGGACCACATATGGACCTCCCTGACATCGCCAATGGCGCCGGACTGGATCCACTCCACCGTTTGCATGGTCCCTTCAATATTATGGCCCTGGTTTCCCATCTGGGTCACCACACCGGTTTTTTTTGCCAGCTCACTAAGGAAGCGTACCTCGTGTATGGTCTTGGCCATGGGTTTTTCCACGAAGACATTCAATCCGGCATTCATGGCATAGGCAGCGATCACCGCATGGGTATGATCGGGTGTTCCGATCACCACGGCATCCAGTTCCTTCTCCTTATCGATCATCTTGCGGAAGTCGTCGTATACCTTTGCTTTGGGATAGCCGGCGATGATGTGACCCGCATATTCATGGTCCACATCGCAAAGGGCATAAATGTTGGCATGCTTAAAGCTTTTCGGGCTTTCGGCATCGCCCATCTGATTGGCTGCCATGCGTCGTTCGGGCCTGGGAGGAGTAATTCCCGGATAGCGGTACCATCTTATTCCAGGCAGTCCCTGGCCGCGTCCGATGGGCACGTCGGGTGTGGCAATGTTCCGGATATCACTTCCGCCCTGGTTCCCCAGTCCGATTCCCGCCACATTCACCATATCACTGGGAGCTGTATAACCGGGTCCCCCGAGCACATGGCGCGGCACAATGGTAAAGGCAGCTGTGGCTGCAGCAGTTTTTCCGATAAAAGCTCTCCTTGAGAGGCTGTTACCTGTGTTGCTGTTGGTCTTTTTTTGTTTCATGATTATAAAAGGTTATGGAGTTGGAAATAGCATGTTTTATTTAAACAGCAGGGGGGCGAATTCAGAAAGGTAGATTCGCCAATTGCTCCAGGTGTGGCCCCCGGTACTCTCCCTGTAAGTAAATTCAAGTTGATTCTCTTCCATTTTTGCTACCAGGTTTTTGGCGGCTCCATATAAGAAATCATCGGTACCGCATCCGATCCAGTAGAGCTTGTAACCTTTGGTCTCCAGGTTTTTAATCCGGGCATCCACATCCTGGAACCAGGAACGGCCCGAGGGATCGGGATCGGTGAGCCCCATGCTCATTACTCCGAAATAATCAAATACCTCTGTGTGGTCGAAGGCCAGGTTCATGGTCTGCATACCTCCCATGGAGAGACCGCTGACAGCCCTGTTTTCCCTGCCGGGAAGGGTTCTGAAGTGCTTGTCGATGAATGGGATCACGTCCTGAACCAGGCTCTTCTCAAAAATTCCGGAGCCCATACCGGCAATACCAACGCTGGGTTCCCCGATGTTTGCCGGGGGTGCTTCTCCTGGAGAGGCTGCATCACGTGGATTTCCATTGGTCATGACCACGATCATTGGTTTGGCTTTGCCTTGGGCGATCAGGTTATCCATAATCTGACAGGCACGTCCGAGGGTCGACCAGGCGTCTTCATCTCCTCCACCGCCATGCAAGAGGTAGAATACCGGATACTTCTCCGTGCCGGACTCATAACCCGGAGGCGTATAAACATACATTCTGCGCTTCAGTTCCAGGGTGGGGGAATCATACCAGACTTTGGAAAGAGTTCCGTGGGGCACATTTTGCACCGCGTAAAGACCGGAAGCAGCCCCGGGTACCAGGATCATGCTTTCGTGTCGTCGTCCATCCCTCATAACCAGGGTATTGGCCGGATCCAGGAAACGGATTCCGTGGGAGCTGAAAGAGTAGGTGTAGATTTCCGGTTCCAGCGGACCCACTGTTAAGGTCCACAGGCCGGTATCGTTCTTTATCAGGGCTTGACTGGCTCCCCGGCCGTCCATCCAGTTTCCGCTGATGGTGATTTTTTCGGCATCGGGTGAAAAGATCCTGAAAGTAACGCTGTTATCGTTGTGTAACTCGGGCGAAACCACCCGGTTTCTCATCCAGGGTGCTTCCTGGGCAGATAAGGAGATCGTGCCGGCAAGCAGGATGGCAGCCAGCAGGGTACTTTTTTGGATAATGTTGTTCAGATTCTTCATAATGTTTAAAAGTTAAACCAGTAATTGAGCTTGATCACCAGGGCCCGGTGTTTGGGCCCCCAGAATTCTACGGCATAGTTATCCGTATAGACGATATAGAGATCCGACATGGGCTGGAAACGCCATTGTATCCGGCTGTTTATATTGAAATTATCCTCCTGGGTATTGTACTGCAGGAAGGTGGTCCAGAAAAGTTTCCTGGAGAAATTGATCTCAATCCGGGGATTGATCAAAAAGAGCTTATCCGAGCCGTAGGGTTCCGGAAATTCGAGGTCATTCTGTTCGAAATTGACCGAAAAGTTCCCCCAGGGCTGGGCCCTGTATTTGATCCCGAAGGTGTATTGCCTCCTGGTTCCGTTGTAGAAGGTTCCATAAGCCACCCCACCCGTCAGGCTGAAGAGCCTGCGCTGGTCGCTCTGTATCCCGATTTCGGCCTGGTTATACTGGTAAATCCCGGCCGGAAGCGGTTCTTCACCTATAAAGGTGAAGGGATAAAGCAGGTCCACCAGGGTATGGTTATAGGACGCCTTCAGCTGGGCCGTGGAGGAAAATTCCAGGGTATAGCCCACTTCGCTTTCACTGTTCAACAGGGAAAGGTCCAAATCAAAATCATGGCTGTAGCGGCCATTGAATTCATGGGAGATGATCTTCCTGCTGTTTTCCGGATAGATGGTATAGGCTGCCCGGGTGAACCAGTGGTTCATGCCGATGTAAATGGAAGTGTCCCGCTCCGCATCGTAGTACTGCTGTCCCCGGATATAGCCCATATCGGAGCGGTAGTTTTTACCCAGTCCCGACAAATTGGAATAGACGCTGATGTTCCGGTTGTCGTAGCCAATGCCGCTGATATAGGAGTAGGATTCACCCTCCAGTCCCGAGGTAAAGGATCTGGCATAGCCGGCAAAGCTCTGGAAGCGGCCATCGGCCGACCGGTACTGGAACTCCAGTCCGGCGTTCCGGTTGTAATCGGGATCTTCCGAGCGGAGAGCATCCCGGTTCTGGATGTAGCCCTTGATCACCGACCGTTCCAGCACCTGTTGCTGAAAGGAGGCCACCGAATAGTTCTGGGGAAGGAAGCCGCCGGTCTCCCTGGTCTGCAGGTTCATTACCCCGATCCGAAGATTCTCATTTAAGTTTCCGCTAAGTCTGGCCCCATACAGGATGGGGATGGGATTTCCCTTCTTATCCAGGCCTATTCTTCTGGAAAAGAAGGGGCGCATGGGAGGGATCCCGAAATCATCAAAAAGATCACTGTTCTCCAGGAAAAAGAGCCGTTGCTCCGGGAGCTGGATGTCAAACAGGGTGAGGTTGATCACCTGCTTATCCACCTCCACCTGCGAGAAATCGGGATTTATGGTCAGATCGAGATTGAGGCTGGAGGTGACGGGTACCTTGGCATCGATTCCCGCCTGGTAGATGGGTTCTGCCTTTGTTC
This sequence comes from Bacteroidales bacterium, assembly GCA_029210725.1. Classification (NCBI taxonomy): domain Bacteria; kingdom Pseudomonadati; phylum Bacteroidota; class Bacteroidia; order Bacteroidales; species Bacteroidales bacterium. Next base: position 19,664 of record JARGFM010000037.1, read on the forward strand.
CGGCTTCGTAATCCTTGGTCACCCCTCCCCTGGCAAAGGGGATAATGGCAAAGTTAGAGTTTGTTTTATCCGGACTCTGGTCCCAGGTCAGCGTGCCGGTATAACCCAGCTCCGTTTCGAAAAACTCTATGGGTACGGGAATCCAGGTATGGGTGCTGTTGGTCGCTGCATCGCGACGGAAGAAGTTGATCCCCCAGCTGCTTTTGTTCTCTTCAAAGCGAAGGGTCTTAAAGGGAATGGCGATCTCTGCAATCCACCTGTCGGGATGGGTGGTGACCTCCGAGAACCACTTATTGTCCCAGGCCAGGTTGAATCCCTTAAGCGTTTGTCCGGGCTCGGGTTCCTGTCTTCGTCCCGTTTGTCCCGTGACCAGGTATTCGGCCTGGACACCGGCCGGGTTGATATGAAATACAAAGCCATTGGTCTGTTCGTTCACCGGATCGATGACCACCCCGAAACCATCCCCGTCCCAGAATTCTTTATCCCTTTTGAGGGTTTTGATCACATATTTTTGCGGACCGTAGCAGACAGCGGCGATGTAAAGATAGTGTTCGTCTGAGGTCATTCTTACTTCTGTTTGCAAGTGCTTATCCACGGCACGGTTGTCCACCGGGTAGCTCATCCAGAAGTTATCGGCGACGGGCACTTCACTCCAGACCGGTTCAGAGAGCACGCCATCGATTTGGATCTCTTCTTTTGTTTTTTGGATATGATAGCTATCGTTCTTACCGGAAGGAGAGGCTCCGTTTACCATTACCGGAAACAGGCCACACAGGAGCATGGCCATTCGCATCTTCCGGAGGATGTGCCTGGCAGCCCGGCGTTTCACCGCCGTATACGGCCAGTCAGCCATATGAAGGGATCGTTTAATTTGCTTTCTTGGACCCTGCAAAGTCTTATAAGTTTAAAATGCAATAACAATTCTTATCTGAGTTTCACAAATCGGATAGCTTGCTCTAAAGCGATCATAATTCAGAGGAAGGATCTCTTTATGTGTACAAGCTACACATTAAAGTGCAAGATACGAATGTTTCTTCAGTAATGCGTCAGGAACAGGGTAGCATTCCCCTTAAATTATCCGATGATGTCGACCCTTCGGCCGAAGGGGGACAGGGCAAAGCCTGCCAGCTTGAAATGCTGCATTCCCCAGGGGATTCCGATAATGGAAATGCTAAGCAGAAAGCCGAAAACAATATGGGCCAGGGCAATCCATAGCCCGGCTATAAGAATCCAGATGATATTCAGAAGGCCAAAAAGGCAACCGGGTATGTTCCCCCGTTCGATCTGGAAAGTACGGCCAAATGGCCAGAGGCACAGGGAACCAATCTTGATCAACTGAAATCCGAAGGGAATTCCGATAATGGTGACCATCATGGCCACCCCTCCCAAAAAATAACCAATGGCCGTGGCCAGTCCCCCGAAGAGGAGCCAGATCAGGTTACCAAGAAAATTCATAGGGCCGGTAGATTGAGTTTGACCAAAGATATAAAAAAAGAGGGTCCCTGCCGGAACACTCTTTCAATATCAGGGGATAAAAAACTGAATGTTACTGCGCGGTGACCAGGACACTGCGAAGATTCTCAATAAGTTCAAAGGCCGTGTTCAGGTCTTCGTTTGCTGCAATCTCGCCGACCGGTGCCACAGCCAGGGTCGGCTTCAGTTCAGTCAGGTGGCCGGAGAGTACCTTCAGTCTTTCGAAGGTGGACAGGACCACCAGTCCTTCCAGCTGCTCCTGCTGCTTCAGAAAGGCATCATAAAGCACGCTGGTGGAGGGATTCAGCTGATTCACGAAAATCACCAGTAATTCCCGGATGTCTCCCTCGTCTTCCCGGCTTTTATCTTCCACCAGCATTTTTTGCTTCAGCAGGTTCCCGGTAATATAAACCTTTTCCACGAAGGAACCGGTAAGAAAGGCGGTATGTATGAAAACCATCTCCTTTTCTGAACCATATTGTTCGCTTTCTTCGAGGAGCTGGTTGAACATCATGGTGATGGTATCCCTTTGCATGGTGGAGCCTTCCATTTTTTCAAAGGTCCAGAGTCCGAACTCTGAATCCACGCCCACATGCCTGGCCAGTTCCCGGGCCGCTGAAAAGGCGAGGTACATGGTTTCGGTTGCTTCCCCGTAGAAATGATACATAATATCCACCATGTAGATTCCCAGGTTTGCAGCAGCTACCGGAAATGAAGATTTATAGCTGTGGGCCTTGTAAGGATCGTTGGTGAGCACATCATAATATTCGGCATTCACCATTCTCAGAATATCGAACACCTGATCGACGCTGTTGATGGTTGGGTCGATGGTTTCAGCTGCTGTGATATAGTCCTGAATATCAAAAGCGGCTGAAGATTGTTCCTTCTGTTTGTTGTTTACGCAGGAGGAAAAAAAGGCAAACGAGAACAGCAGAATCAGGGTGAAGTTAAAATTCTTCATGTTCAGAAGCTTTAGATTTGATTTATAGGGTAACGAATCTTAGCCAGTAATTGTTTACCGAAAAAAAAAGCTGCCCTGGCGGACAGCTTTTCAAGCCCTAAAATTTAACCCTATTGTTAACCTAAATGTCTTGCAAAATTGCAGTAAATAATTAGATTAAAACATGAGATTTCTCATGTCCGGAACAGGGGTGATCATAATTTTTTATGAATGTTCTCAGTGACCACATGTCCGTCGAACAACTGAATGATCCGGTGTGCCTTCTCGGCATCATTAGGAGAGTGAGTAACCATGACAATAGTGGTTCCCTCTTCGTTAAGTTCAGTGAGCAGAGCCATCACCTCAGCTCCGTTGGCCGAGTCCAGGTTACCGGTGGGCTCATCCGCAAGGATCAGCTTGGGGTTTGTTACCACGGCACGGGCAATGGCCACACGTTGCTGCTGACCGCCCGACAGTTGCTGGGGGAAGTGGTTCTTCCGGTGGCTGATCTTCATCCGCTCCATGACAGCTTCCACTTTTTTCTTCCTTTCGGAACCGCTCATCTTGAGATAGAGCAAAGGCAGTTCGATGTTTTCATATACGGTGAGCTCATCAATCAGATTAAAACTCTGGAACACAAAACCAATATTTCCTTTCCGGAGATTGGTCCTTCCCTTCTCTTTCAGGTTGGCCACCTCGGTTTCGTGAAAAACATAGGAACCGTTAGTAGGATTGTCCAGTAGTCCGAGAATATTTAGCAGGGTTGACTTTCCACAACCGGAAGGACCCATGATGGCAACAAATTCCCCGTCTTTAACTTCGATATTTACATTATTCAGTGCGGTGGTTTCGACCTCATCGGTTCGAAAGACTTTTACCAGGTCAACAGTTTTAATCATTAGAATGGTTTTTATAAATGATGATACTCAAAAAAACAATAGATATGCCAAAACAGTTAATTCACAGAATCAGAGCAATATACTACTTTATTAGCTATTTACATAGTGTTCACTTTTGAGACGCATGTGTTCGGATACGTACACTGCGTACACCTGTGCTTCAATGAACTTACCAAAGGCGGTCTCTATCAAGACGAGGGACATCAATATTTGTTACAAAGCACTCAATTCAAAACTCTGACAGTAATCTTTTCGGCTATATGGAGGGCAGTGGTCAGAGTCTCCAGGTCGGTGAAAAGCTCCCCGCTGGCGCCTGAATGGTGACTGCGGCCTATGATCTCCATGGGATATTCCTCTCCGGCATCTCCAAGGTCAATGGTAGCTGCATAAACCAGAGCGGGCTGACAGGAGGTCTTGTATTCCTCATCGTCGGGGAACTTGTTATTGGTCCAGAATTCGTTCCAGTCCCAGGTCTGGTTGATCTCGAAAAGCAGCCTTAATTTGTCCGGTCCAGGCTCATCCAGCCTGGTACGCAGGATGAAACTCTGTTCGGGGGTGGCCCCGGTATAGGCATCGGGAACCGGATTGGTGGGAGTGGGAAGGAAGAGTCCCTGCTCATTTTTAATGCCTCGTTTGTGGGACCAGTACGGAAGTGCAGCAGGACGCTGAATCTCACCGGGTTTCCAGAATCCCCTGGAGGCATCCCCATGTTGGAATATCCCTTTCCCAATGGACTCGGCCACATACAGGGTCTGAACGAAGTGGCCGTCGAGGGTCTCCACCCAGATAGCTATCAGGGGATGGTTATGGCCTTCTCCTTTGATCATCTCAATTTCCAGGGCCGGACCAGCGCCCTGAGGGTTGGAGCTCAGGTGATCGGGGGGCAACTCCACTGGTACACGGGTATTGCTGCATGAGAGTGCAAGCAAAGCGAATGAGATCAGTATCAGTATTTTTTTCATAGCCAGTCTATTTAGAATTCAATGATTATACCAATGGTTGGCAAAACAGTTCCGGCGGCAGACTCCAGCTCCTTCAACCTGTAGCGCTGTAATTCTATGGGATCCGAGGGATTCTCGATGATTGGATTTCCCTGATCGTCCTTGTCCTGAACCAGGAAAGTATTGCCTGTTGTTTTAAAGTTGTACACGTTCTGAATATCTGCATACAAATTAATGGTTACCCTGGAAAGAAACCACTCTTTGTCAATCCGGAGGTCCAGCTGGTGAAAAGGCTTAAAGCGCAATTGATTATACTGGTCGAGATCTGTGGCAGGGAAGCCGGTGACGTCCCAGTACTGCACCAGGGAGGAGGTGTAGGTATCGTAGGGAGTATAGGGCTGCCCTCCCACAAAGCGCCATTTGAAGCCCAGCTGCCAGTTTCCTTTAAACTCCCTGAAGCCGTAAATATTCAGCAGGTGAACATTGTCCCAGGTGGTGGGAATCCAGCCCAGGTCCGTGAGGGACTCCTTCCTGGGAAGGGTCTCGCTTCTAACCAGGGTGTAGGAGATGGTCAGGTTACTCCCAAACAGGTCCCTGTTGCGGTAGAGAAATTCGGCTCCGAAGGCACGACCCTCCGCAATGGATTCCACAGGCTCGTTTCCATAGAGTCCGAAATCGGCTCCCTTGCTGGCCAGGGAAATGGAATCGTTCAGTGAGAAGGGATAATTGCTGTATTTTTTGTAGAATCCTTCCAGGCTGAATTTACTCTCCTGGTCGGGGAGCCATTCCACTCCGGCCACCAAATGGTCCGATCGGATATATTTGAGCCTGCTCTGGTTGACCATCACCCCCTCTTCATTCTTGTAGCCCATGGTGGTGTAAGCGGGTTCCTGGTAGAACCTGCCGGTGTTGAAATTCAGATACCATCCCGTGGTCAACTGGTAAGAGGCGGATAACCTGGGCGACAACTGATTGATCAGGTTGGACATCTGGTCGTTGTAGTTGTTGGCATCGGCACGAAGGCCAAAGGAAAGGACCAGTCTTTTGGAAAGCAGGTCCTTGCTGACCTGGCCAAAAGCCCCCCATTTGAACAGCTCAAACGCCGATTCATTGTCAATGGTAACCGGCTGGTTAAGGATAAACTGCCTGTTAAAGGTGCGGGCATAGAATTTGGCATACTCAAAATTAACCCCGTAGTTCACTTTTAATCCAGCCTTATACAGGGAGGTGTGTTCATATCTGAATTTGTTCTCGATCTCATCGGAATTATAGTCCAGGGTAAGAAGCTCATCCTGCTTGATATTATTCTGGTACTTGAGCGATTCATTATGAAGGTAATTACGGCTGAGCACCCAGGTGTCGTATCCCTGGTCGCGAAAGTGCTTCCATACAGCACCAATGGCATAGGTCCACTGAAAATTCTCGGGAAGGTAGCCCAGGATAAACTGCTGCTCCTCGGTTTCATTGGCATCCAGATTCAGGTTATTGTTATCATAGGATCCGATGCTGATCAGGGAAAGCTCGTTCTTGTTATTGAGTTTGGTCTTCACCTTGAACTGGTAATCATTGTATTTGGGGAGAAAGGGCAGCTCCAGCAGCTTGAACAGAAACTGCAGGTAGGACCGCCTGTAAGACAGGATATAGGTGGTATTCTCCCCGATGGGACCATTCAGCGTGAGGGCCAGATCAGAGGCACCCACGGAGCCTTTAAAATTCAGTTTCTCCGGGTTTCCGTCCACCTGGGAAAGGTCGATGACCGAACTCAGGGCATTCCCCTTGTTGGCAGGGAAGGCACCCGTATAGAGGTTCACCTCTCGCAGAAAATCGGCATTAATGATGCCAACGGGTCCGCCCGAGGCCCCCTGAGTGGCGAAGTGGTTGATGTTTGGGATCTCGATCTCATCCAGATAGAAGGTGTTTTCACTGGGGCCCCCTCCCCGGACAATCACGTCGTTTCGCTGGGCGGGAGTAGATGCCACCCCGGGATAGGACTGGATTACCTTGGAGATATCCCGGTTGCCACCCGGACTCTTCTCAATCTCTTTAATACTGATGCGCTGCAGGGAGACCGGGCTTTCCTTGATTTTACGAAAAGGGGAGGCCTTTATCACCACCTCTTCCAGCTCCACATTGGCCTCTACCAGCGGGACCTCCAGAAATACCTTCCTGGCATTGGTCACCTGGATGGCTTCAGACACATAGGTCTCAAATCCAACGGAGGAGATCCGAAGCTCCACGTAACCCGGTTCCAGACCGGTAAAGAGGAACTTCCCGTCCAGGTCACTGATGGACCCGATGGTGGTTCCGAATATGGCCACGGTGGCAAACTGCACCGGTTCGTTGTTTTTCGTATTATATACCCTTCCCTCTATAACCCCCTGCTGAGCTTTCAGCATTCCCGAGGAAAGGAAAAATACAGCTATCAGTGTAAATATTTTCGTCGTATTCATTGCCTTGGGTTTGTTGTCGCAGTTAAGACATAATCCTGAGCATATTGTTCAATAATTCCGACAAAAACTTAAACAGAACAGGGGGCAATTCCCTAATTCATTTATTTAAAGAAACTTACTCAGATCCAATTCGGGGTATTTGCTTTGCAGATTCCCGGCACGCTCACGGATCTGATTCTTCCGCTGTTCCAGGGATTCCCTGCTCAGGTTCAGGGACCGGTGTTCCTGCAGCTTTAACAGGGGTTCCAGATCCCGGATAATTTCAGCAGAGAGCTCGGCCACCAGCGCCTGCCGGAATTTCTCCCAGATGTAGGAGGCGGTTTTCTCACTGGTATGCAGCATATCATCGGCATAGTACCGGTAGTCGCGCAGTTCGTCCATCACGATTTCGAAGGAAGGAAAATAAAAGAAGCGGTCCGGAAATTTATTTCTCAAAGCATCGCCTGCTAGAAGGAGTGTTGCCTTGCTGAGCTGGTTCCCGTGAGCGCCATCTTTCCAGTGCCGCACCGGGCTGATGGTGTGAATGATCTTCAGGTCGCTGTTGAAATCAAACAACTGAGGCAGGAACGATTCATAGGCGGAAGTAATCTCTTGGGTGCTCAGCCGGGTCCGGGTAAACTCCCTGGCGGGGATCTTATGGCAGTTGCAGACCACCTGGCCGGTCTCCTTGTAGCGGTATACCCAGGAGGTTCCCCAGGTTAAAATCAGCAAGCCGGCTTTCGTAAGGAACTCCCTGGCCAGGCCAAAAGAATGGTTTATCTTCTCCAGGGCCTCCTCCCGGTCCGGGGAAGAGAACCCGGTATAGTGGTCAAAGGAGAACCAGAGCCCATGATGCTGTCTCAGATCCTCCGCCCGGTAACTCTCCCTGTGAATCAGTGCTTCCAGGCCTTTTTTCACAGACAGGGGATTGTAGATGACCCCGAAGGGATTTATACAGACCGGGAAAAGGTATCTCTCCAGCTTCCGTCCGATATGCTCGGTAAAACAGGATCCCATCATCAGCACCCGGGTCTGAGGATCCATCCTGAACGGATATTGGGGAAGAGTCACCTCGGTGATCAGTTTCATGACTTTACTTAATTTTAGTATCTACTAAGATAAAAGAAATGACCCATATGGCTCCATGAGAAAAATTATACATCTGGATATGGATTCGTTTTTCGCTTCGGTGGAACAACGGGATTTCCCCGAATATAAGGGAAAACCCCTGGTCGTAGGTCATCGGGGGCCCCGCTCCGTGGTGGCTGCCGCCAGCTATGAAGCCAGAAAATTCGGGGTTTATTCGGCCATGCCCATGTCCATCGCCCTCAGAAAGTGCCCCCGGCTTATCGTGGTGCCTCATCGTTTTGAAGCCTACCGGAAAGTATCGGACCAGATCCAAAGCATCTTTCACCAGTATACCGACCTGGTGGAACCCCTGTCGCTGGACGAAGCTTTTTTAGATGTCACGGAAGTTAAGCAGGGACCGGCTTCGGCTTCCTTAATCGCCATGGAGATCAAGAAGAAGATATGCCAACAGACCGGCTTAACAGCCTCGGCCGGAGTATCCTACAATAAGTTCCTTGCAAAGATAGCCTCTGACATGGATAAACCGGACGGATTCTACCTGATTAAACCAGAAGAAGCTGAAGGCTTCCTGGAGGAACTGGATATAGGCCTCTTTTTTGGAGTCGGGGAAAAAACAGAGCAAAAGATGCACCGGATGAATATTTTCAAAGGGAGGGATTTGAAATTGCTACCTCTTCCCGATTTGGTGAAACATTTCGGAAAGGCCGGGTCATACTTTTACCATGCTGTGCGGGGGATCGATGAACGTCCGGTGGTTTCGCACCGCGAACGCAAATCCATAGGCGCTGAACGAACCTTTGAAAGCGATCTGACGAATCTTGAGGATGTCAAAGAAAAACTGGCAGCCATTACAGACATCATCTGGAATCGCTGCAAAGCCAGTCAAAAATGGGGAAAGACCCTGACCCTGAAACTCCGCTTCGCCGATTTCAGCACCATTACCAGGAGCAGCACTTCCCCGAAAGCCTACACCAGGAAAGAAATAGAGGGCGTGGCTCTAAAACTACTTCCTTCCAGAGAAATTCAGGAACAGGGCATTCGGCTCCTGGGCCTGACCATGTCCAATTTCCAGGAAAAAAACCATTCCGGCACCCGGCAACTAAAAATCGAATTCTTTTAAACGGGTACTACCCTTCTCCTGCGTGTAAATCATGGTGGTGCGAACATCCTTATGGCCCAGCAATTCCTGCACGGTACGGATATCATAGCCATCCTCCGGCAGGTGGGTCGCAAAGGAAGGCCTGAAGGTATGACAGGAGGCATTCTTGCATATCTGCGACTGCTTCACCGCCTTTTGTGGTGGAAAATAATATACCGGTATACCCATCCAACCCTGCCACTTTTCCAGTTTATTATGCATGCTCATGCAACATATCAGAATGACACAGCTAAATGAACATATCCGCTGAACAAAAGCCACAGGTCACACAGATTACAATTGATTTTGACTCCAATTCTTTGTAAATTTCATTACATTCTCAAATCAAGGATTTCAATTTGGGAGTGAGGTGGCGAAGCCTTGGAATGGCGATAGTTTTCAATTCATAATTTATTATCTGAACAACCCGTCCTAATCCAAATACAAAAATCGAAATATCGTTAACTGAATGACAGATATTTCTTCCGCCCAGAATACTATATTGCCAATGGCAGTAGAATATATGTTATCTGAATTCGTCAATCAATGGAGAGAATAAAAATTAAACTCACAACCGCAGAATGCGTCCTTATACTAAATCATACTTTTGCTGGGTCTGATTTAACCGATAGATTGCGCAAAAAAAATACTGAAGGAAAAAGTACCATGGCAGTTTATTCCCTGGATGAGCTTGATGAACTCGCAGGTTTTATAGCCGCTGAGGCAAATCATTCGGAGGACAAAAAGCTTGAAAAAAGGCTTGAGGACCTCTACGATAAGATTTCGGACATAGAAAGTAAGTACCTATAGGCATGCTGTAGAAATATGGACACAAATGACCTGACAGAAAAGGCTTTTGAAACCCTTATGATTGCTGAAGAGATAGATCATATGGTAACAGTATCCCTAGGCGCAATGTGTACACGAATGCCCAGTGAGGGTGAGTTTCTACAGGAAGCATTGGGATTTGCAGAAGCATTAGCAGAAAATCCAACAGGCTACCTTGAAAACTGGGGATTATCGGATGAACATGATAGTGAGGCCTTCTCGCTGAGAATAAAGTCTCTTAGCAAACACATCCATAACGTGATAGCAATTCCTATTGAAAACCGTGGGCAGACCAGAGAGGAGAAGTATTACAGATAACAAATCGGTAAAGCCGTCCTCGTGTCCTCGGCGGCTTACCTCTTCCGTCAGATTGTCTAAAAACCTCATAATTTGTTTATAATCCAGTTCTCCTGATTTTCTCCAGAACCCTCGTTATTTGTAACTTCTGGCATGAAGTACATTCAAAGACAAAACAGATCGCAAACCTATCTTTTTCCAGTTTCCTTAGTTCTACTTTGACAGATTAACAAAATGTTGATAAAACCCCTGAAAACACTAGGCTTTCAGGGGCATCGAAAAACAAAG
>JARGFM010000038.1 GCA_029210725.1 Bacteroidales bacterium
GAGTCAGAATAGGGAGACACGGGCACACGGGAGAGCCTACCGTCTCCACAGGCAGAGAAGCGGAGTAGGGTCCACCGCTAGACCAAAGGACCGGGTTACCCGGGGAACATGCTGCTCCTGGAGTAACGAGAAGAAAAGCAGCGGGCGATAGTGGTATCAGTACCGAGGGAAACCGAAGGGAAAGAGAAGGACGAAGGCAGTCTTAGCAACCTCATAGTACCGTTTGAAAGCCGGGAAATCGGGAACCGCCGAAAGCCGGTGATTAGGGAAGGGGGATGCCGGAAGTCAGAACTGTAGTTTAGAAACATTAATGTATCAGTTACATGGTAAGATGACAACGGTAGAATTGCAGATAACCGAAAGAGCCAGGAAGTTCAAAGGAGAGGCGCTAAATAGCCTGTATCCTTATATAGATGCACAGCTGCTACAGGAGAGCTATGAGAGGCTCAACCGGCGTAGTGCAGCGGGAATCGACGGGAAGAGGTGGGAGGAGTACGGGAAGGAATTTCCACAAAGGAGAGAGGATCTTCTGGAGGAATTTAAATCCGGACGTTACAAGGCCCCGGCCGTACGGCGGGTATATATACCCAAAGACAAGGACGGTCGTCGCCCGATAGGAATCTCGACTATAGAGGACAAGGTACTTCAGGAGAGTGTTCGCAAAGTACTGGAACCGGTATATGAGGAAGAGTTTAAGCCTTTCTCCTATGGGTTCCGTCGGGGACATTCGCCACATGAAGCTCAGCGATTTGTTTGCCGCACTCAATATCAAGTTGCAGGGACACTACTACTATTATGGTATCACTTTCAACAACAGAAGTCTGTACGGCTTCTTTCAGATAGTGAGACAGAGGTTGTTCAAATGGCTGAATCGCAGAGGTGGGAAAGTGAAACTTAACTGGAGCAAGTTCTCAAGTTATGTCGACATGTACACCCCGCTGTTGAAACCCTTTATTAAGCATTCTTATTCCCTGTGGTGAATCTGATTTCTGAGGAACCGGATGCGGGAAAGCCGCTCGTCCGGATCTGTGGGGGAGCGGGGAGGTAACGACCCGCTCTACCCGGACTGTTAAGCACTCCGTTTTTTCCACTTATTGTTTTATCTCCTGTTCGCCGGGAACCAGGGGATAGCTGTAACCGTTCCAGATCAGGGTGCCATGAAGGCCTTCGGGAAGGGTAATGCTGCCTTTGACCCCCTCTTTTCCCCTTCTCTCCAGTTGTACCCCGATCATGCCGGCGGGATGCGGCATGGCTGCTTCAATGTGTTTCAAAGGGCCCAGGGCCGGGGCGATGTTTACCGAACGGAAGCCCGGTTCGGCCAGGGTGATGCCGGCCACCAGGGAGAGGAAGTGGTAGAGGGGACTGGCCGACCAGGCGTGGCAGTCGGAGCGGTCCTTGTAATCGCCCTCCTGGAAGGTGGTGAGCCCGTTCCCGAGCATCCGTTCCCACGAGCCAAGCATCTCCGTGTACCGGTCGGCCATCCCGGCCATCTGCATAGCCTGGAAGAGATAGAAACGAAAATAGATGGTGGTGGGGATCAGGCTTGAATCGGATAGGATCTTTTCCATGACTGCAGGTACGTCATCTTCCGGGAATGCTCCGGTAAGAATGCCCCAGATATTGGTATGCTGGGAATAGAGGCCATTTTTGTACAGTTCGTCCCGGGTGGGATCGTCCAGGGGGAGATCGGAAAGAAGACCGCGCGAATAATCGTAGCAAAGATTGTAGACCGCCTTCCGGGTCCGCTCTGCCTGTTTCAGATACTCCTGGGCCCTGAAGGCCAGCCCGGGGGAATTTTCCAGCGACGCGAACCAGTTGAAAAGCTCGGCGGCCCGGTGCAGGGCATACACATAATTCAGGCTGATCAGGGCCGAATGTCCCAGGTCGGCTCCGGGAGGGGCGCCCGCCATAAAGCCGTCGGTCCAGTCGGCAAAATTGAACCAGTCCAGGGGGCCCAGCATACCGGTATAGTCGATGTGCCTCTCGAACCATCCCAGCACCGCTTCGATTCCCGGGAGAAACTGGCGGAGGAACTGATCGTCCTGCCGGTAGAGGTAGTAGTCGTGCACCATATCGACCCAGTAGAGGGAAAAGGCCGGGATCACCTGGGGGATGAAGGAGGGCCCCCGGGAAAGAGTCAGTCCCCCGGGCAAACGCGATTCGTCGGCCTGTTTCAGGGCATTGCGCATCAGCCGGTCGTCCCCGGCCACCGTTAAGGAGATCAGCGCCTGGATGCGGGTATCGCCCAGGTACTGCAACTGCTCGTAGTAGGGGCAGTCCATGTAGGTCTCCCCGGCACAGAGCCGGGCGGTTCGCCATCCGGCCTCCCAGATCTGCTCATGCAGGGGATTGTCGCTGGAGAAGGATCCCTTTTCCCGGAAGGGATAAGCGGAGAAATCGCCATAGAAATCGTGGATGATCAGGGGATCCTCCGCGCATACGATATCGACCTGCACATAACGCCAGGTGCGCAGCCAGAGGGGTTGAAAGCTTCGATGGGCGCCACCGTCGGGAAGGATCAGATCGTGATAGCCCAGGATCTCCTTCCCCTCCGTCTGGTCGCGATTGCCCTTGGACCCGTCGGGATGGCGCAACGACTCGGCATAGGTCAGCCTGATCGTGCTTCCGGGTCCCCCGGTAAATTTCAGTACCGGGTAGCCCACGGTCAGTTCGCCCTGGTCGAGCAGCAGGCTTACAGTATCCCCGGCGGGGATCACCAGGGGTTCCCTGCCCTCCAAAAATCCTTCGGGCACCTCCAGTCCGGCGACCCGCGCCACCCGGGCAAAGCGCAACTCCCCCGATTCGAGCAGGGGGATCTGGCGGGGCACCAGCATCCAGCTGACCCCGTGCATGTAACCTCTTCCCACGCCTTTTCCCAGGGCTTTCGGTTCTTTCCATCCGGAAACAACGAAGCCGGGCTTCATCCATCCCCAGGGGTAATGAGAGGCGTCAAAGCGATCAGTGGGACCGGCCACGTAGTAGCCCCCCACATCCGCGCCCGAAACGGGGATCGGCGCATAGGCCTTGCTCTCCGTTACCTTCCAGTTGCCCGGGGTAGTCAGTCCCGTTTCGCCTCCCGGGTGGTGCTCCGCTTGAAAAATAAAGGCGGTCTGCCTGGAGAACATGGCCGCCGGCCGTTCGATCCCCAGGTTGTAGACCTCCACGGCCAGCACGTTATCGCCCTCCGTCAGCCAGGGGCGCAGGTCGATCGTTTCATAGCGCCAGTAATTAAAACTGCCCTTGGCCGGACCGGTGGTGACCATTTGTCCGTTCACCCGGAGCTTATAACGCATGTCGGCCGACAGGTGGACCACCAGCGAATCGGGGACCTGCTCCAGGCGGAACTCGTTCCGGAAGAGAAATACCCCGTAGTCCAGCACCGGGGCAGTGGGGTGGGTGATCCATTGCGCCTTCCAGGAGTGACGTTCGTGGTCCCATCCGGTGTTGACAGTGATGCCGGTTTCCTGCCCGGAAACATCCGGCAGGAAAAACAGGCAGACCAGCGCAATAAGCAGATGGTGTCGTGAGTGTTTCATATCCGGTTTATTTTCAGTGTCCGTATTATTTTTTTTTGAATGGGCATCTGCCCATCAAAGAGCGATTAGTTCCGTAATTTACCACGAAATCGCAAGGATTTAAAATATTGTGGCCTCTCATTCGTCTACAGAATCAGAGAGTAAGTCAGATAAAGATGACCGCTGAGGATAAAATGCAGATAGAGAAACTGGTAGAGAGGGAGCAGGGAAGGCTGCCGGGCTTATTAGTTTACGATCCCCATCAAAGGCCGCCGGGGAACCTATCCTGTTTTCGGATTTTTGGCATGTAACGAAGTTGCAACTTTTCAACAAGTATATGACATGCAGATCAAATCTGATATTTTTTTTTGTACTTGTAAAATATAGATATACAGTTTGTTATACCGGCATCAAAATATTTGGATTTGAACGAAGATGTAACAAATATGAAATAAGTAATGAGTTTGTTACATCCGGATTCTGGTGAACGGGACTACCTGGTTTTCATGCGCTTCCCGGAGCAAACGAAGAAAAACCCGTTAAGAGGACCGGAATCTAAGGTGGATGAGGCCTTAGAGGACTCCCCCGAGACTTATAGGCTACCTGTTCTGAATGAACCTTCCCTGGTGCTGGTCCAGGATGCGCTGCGGGATGGGGTAGTTTACATCCTCGGGTCCCACTTCGGCATTACCATAATGTGCCCGTCCCCAGGGCATGGTCTTTTCGTAGGCCAGGATCCGGCTCAGTTCGGAGACCACGCTGCCCCAGCGCTGCAGATCGTAGTAGCGGTGCCCTTCCTGGCCCAGTTCCAGCCGGCGTTCAAACTTGATGGCCTTCAGGGCAAACTGCGGATCGGGAAAGGAAGGATAAAGCCCGATGACATAGTTGGCTGCCGGGGTGGTCCCGTCCTCCATTTTCACAAAACCATCGGGATTGGCGGCCCGGGCCCGTACGGCATTGACTTCCCCGAGACCCAGGTCGCCGGTGCCGGTCCGGGCCTCGCATTCGGCCTTCAGCAGGAGCACATCGGCAAAGCGGATCATCCGGTAGCCATTGGCCGTAAAGCCGGAGGTCCAGTTCCCCACCTCGGTGTAGATCCCCTCCTGGGATTTCTTGTAGACCTGCTTCTTGGGACTGTAAGGCCCGGCAAAATTCTGATCTCTGACCCAATCCCTTCCCGTATGCCTTCCCCAGTCCCAGTAGGGGATGCCCCGGCGGCCGACCGACCAGTCGAGGCGCGGATCCAGGTTCCCGGCATAATGGGCAAAAACCACTGAGTCAAAGGCCCAGCGGGACGGACTTGTCAGGGGGAAATTCCCCACGTTGGGCACTTCCGTGCTTCCGGTCAGGGACCGGTACTGCAGATCGGTGAAGGGATCGGCCGGGTCATAGATATGAACGGTATTTCCCGTGATGTAACTTTTGGTGGCATCCCAGGGTCTGGAGGGAGGCAGGCCCTGGTCGTTGCGGACCATCTCCTCGTTGTAGCTGTCCCAGAGGGGAAGCCCGTCGGGACCGGTGCGGTAGGAGTTCACAAAGTCCTGGGTGGGCTGAAAGAAGCCGCAGCATCCCCCGGGCGACTGCCCGGACTTATAAGGGAAGTTCAGCGCCTCGGCATACCCGCCGTTCCTGCCCCCGGAGCCGTCGTTGACCGAGTATTGCACGGTATAAACGGATTCCACTCCGTTCCGGAATTCAATATCAAACACATCCCCGTAGCGGGCTTCCAGTCCGGCTTTCTGTCCCGCCGGATTGGAGCCGCTCTCCTCCACCTCGGTGAGCAGCAGCAGGGCCTCCTCATAATCGCCATACATCTGCATCAGGGCCTTGGCCAGGAAAACCTGGGAGACGCTTTTATTAAAACGCCCCACCTGCACCATGTTCAGAGGAAGTCTGGTCCCCTCGCTCAGATCGGCAATGATCCGGTCGCGGATATCCTCCATGTTGTTCAGGGTGGAAAAGTCGGTGTATTCGTCCACATAGGGAACGAAACGGTTGTAGGTGCGGTCGGCCCAGAGCCTCCATGCCTCAAAATGGTAAAAGCCACGCAGCGCCCTGGCCTGAGAGCTTAACCACTGGTACTGGTCCCCGGAAATGCTTCCTGATTCCAGGGCCAGATGGGCGGTGGACAGGGCCGCGTTGCAGCGGGCGATGGATTCATAGACGGCCTGCCATTTGAGATCCAGGTAGCCCCAACTCCAGGCAGCTGTTTCTGAAAAGGTCACAATGTTATTGAAGCTGGACGCATCGCCCGCGTCGGTTCCCTTATTGGACTCCATGCCCCGGATACTGGAAAAGACCCAGCCAGAGGTGGCCGACTCCCATCCAAAGTCCTCTGAAACACCGTCCAGCATGGAGTAGGCCCCGGTCAGGAGGGCATCCACTCCTTCGTATGTGGCCAGCACCGGGGGGCCAAGCTCTCCGGCCGGATCCACATTCAGGAAATCTTCCGAGCAGGCAGGCATAAGCACCAGAATGCCAAGCAGGATCCTTCCGCTGAAGTGTCGGGGCCGGTTCATAATAGGCCAAGTTAGTGAAGGCAAAGGTAATATCAAAGGGATCCCGCTATGCATCATCAAAGGGATCCCGCTATGCATCCCGATCTACCGGGGCCGGCTTATTTACTGCAGGTGGTGGTGAAGAAAAGATTGGGGCTGCCTGCCGAGTTTACCAGGATGTATTCAGGCGGGAAGGGAAGTTCCCAGACGCATACTTCCCCCAGTGCGGGAATGGCGGTTACATCCACCACCCAGAGATTATAATTCAGGGAAATATTCAGGCTGCTGATCTGGTTGTACCCGCAGTACAAATGACGGAGCCACATCTTATTGACCAGATACAGGGAACTCAGCTGGTTGTGCTCGCAATAGAGATCCACCAGCTTGCTGCTGGCCGAAATATCCAGGTTGCTTAATTGGTTCCAGGAACAGAAAAGACTTACCAGATCCCGGTTTTCTGACAGGTCCAGCCCGGTCAGCTGATTAGAGCGGCAGCTCAGAAAAAGCAGTTCCGGGTTCCCGGACAAATCCAGAACGCTCAGCCGGCAGCTGTCACAGCTCAGCTCCTGCAGGGCTACATTCATGGAAAGATCCAGAGCTTCCAGGGCATTCGCGCTGCAGTCGAAGAAGGTCAAAGCAGGATTGCCGGACACATCCGCCTCTGTAAGCCGGTTGGAGGAGCAGTCGAGGCTCCGCAAGGCCTGGTTCGCGGAGAGATCCAGGGCGGAAAGCTGGTTCCTGGCACAATCCAGGCCCTGCAGGGAATCGTTATTGGAAAGATCCAGTGCCGAAATCAGGTTGTAGCCCACATCCAGGTCTTCCAGGGCAGGGTTCAGGGACAGATCGAGGCCGAATAAGAGGTTATGGCCACAGTCCACCTGCACCAGATCCGGGTTCCCGGACAGGTCCAGGGCAATCAGGCGGTTGTTCCGGCAGTCGAGCACCTGCAGGGCCGGATTGCTGCTGATATCCAGTTTGGTGATCCGGTTGTCGCGGCACCGCAGAATCTCCAGGTTGATAAAGCGCTCGATCCCCTTCATGCTGGCGATCCCCCTGTGACTCACATCCAGGTAAGTGATGGCTTCCGCTTCCTCGTAGCTGATCATACCATCCTTATTGCGGTCGATCCGCTGAAGTCCGCCCTCTCCATCCGGACCGGGTTCCAGCAGTGCCGTCAGCAGGGCCTGGTCGTCAATCTTGATGGGATCCTCAGGGAAGGGGCCCTGGTCGCACCCGGTAAACAGGAGGATCAACGCCAGGCTAAATAGCAGTATGTGGGATATGGCTTTCAAAACGGACAGGCTTTAATATGTGGCTGCAAGTTAAGATTTCTCCCTAAAAATACTATTTTGTAGCTTTGATCTACCAATCGCCCGGTACATGAAAATAAATACTGTCTCCTTCGCTGCCGTACTCCTGGCTCTTTTTTCATTTGCCTGCACTTTGACTGCCCAGGACCTCCTTTCCCGGGATAAAACGGAAGAGGCAGACAGTTCCATGGTACAGCCCTTTCCGGCCATCGATATAAGCAAAGAGCTGGGTAACTCCGGCACCCTGATCAACGCATCCCTGAAAAAACAGCTGTCGCCGGAGCTCATGGACGCTTTTACCAGCGAATCGGACTCCCTTCTAAGCCTGTTCAACAACTTTCTTGGCGATTCATCGACCATCCGGCTGGAAGCTGCTGGCAGAAGACAGCTGGACCTGGTCACTCAGCGCGCCCGGTTTCATCTCAGTCAGCTGGAGCCCTTTCAGGAAAGTCTTATAAAAGTTACGGGGGAGCTTGAAAATGAACTGAGCCTGCTGGAAAATAACAGGCAAAGGTGGCAGCTTACCCTGGAACAGCCGGCCGGGGATGAGGCGGTCGTTTCGAGGGAGGAACGTATCCAGGCCACCCTCCGGCGGATCGATTCGGTCAGGGTCCTGCTTCAGGACGATTTGGTATCTATCCTGGGTATCCAGGACCGGCTTACAGAGATGCGGGTCAATCTCCAGCAGGTCCTGGAGAGGGTGAGGGACCAGAAGACCGTGCTGGGAGAAACTCTTTTCAAACGGGATATGCCCGGCCTTTTCAGGGACCTTGGAAACCTGAAAAACCGGGGCCAGATCCGCCTGCATACCGAAAAGTTCAGACAATCGATGAGAACCGACCTGGAGCTGCTAAAATCGGGTTATACAGGTTCTATGCTTACCTCGCTTTTGCTTTTTTCAGCGCTTCTTGCCTTTTTGATATGGTTCAGGAAGAACTATTCCCGCCTGATCAGCGGCGGACGGCTGGAATTGTCCAAAGAACACCGGATCATTATCAATGCCCCTTTAGCTTCCGCCATTTTCCTGACGAGCCTGATGGTCCGTTTGCTGGTCCCCGATCTGCCCGATACCTTTAACGACCTCAATCTGCTGGTGGTGATCTTCTCCATGACTGTTCTGATGATCCGGATCTACGGAGCCAGGTTCAGACTATGGATCGTGGTGCTGGTGGTGGCAGCCAGTTTTAATACCCTGTATGAGCTGGCCTATCATCCGGGGATCCTGCTCAGGATCCTGCTGATAGCCATCGGTCTGACTTCCATCTGGCTGTTTGCATGGGTTTACCGGCGCCAGCCTTTTGAAGGATTGATCAAGAACACTCTTTTATACCGGTTTTTCAGGACACTGGTGGCCGTATTCCTGATCCTGGAATTCCTGGCCCTGATTGCCAACCTGGCCGGTGCCTTCCGGCTGGCCGAGTTTTTCACGCTGCTTCCCCTGCAGATCACCATCCTGGCCATTGCCATTCAGATCCTGACCCGCTTGGCCGATACCTTAATCTTCCTGATTCTTTCCGGCAACTATCTTCAGAAACTGAACGTGATCAGGGATGAGTTTGCAGTAATCCACCGGAAATCGCTATGGCTCGCAGACTTGATCCTCCTGCTGATCTTTCTCTCCATTTCACTGGATTTATTAAGGATCAAAGATGCGGTATTTGAATGGGGAAGAGGCGTCTTTACCAACGGTTTCAGTCTGGGGGAGATAACGATTTCGCTGGGTAATATCCTGATCTTCTTCTTTGTCATCTGGCTCTCTATTATGATTACCAAGATGATGAGACATGTCCTGGAGAAGGATGTGTTTACCAGGGTGAAAACGTCCAAAGGAATGCCCGGCACCATTGTACTCTTATTGCGGATTGCGCTGATTTCCCTCGGATTCGTTCTGGCTGCCCGGGTAGCCGGAATGGAACTGACCAATCTTTCCATTGTACTGGGAGCCTTCTCGGTGGGGATAGGTTTTGGCCTGCAAAACATCTTTAATAACCTGGTATCGGGACTGATCCTGGCCTTTGAACGACCCATTAATGTGGGCGATGTGGTACAGGTGGGCGAACTGATGGGTACGGTCAAATCCATTGGCCTTCGCTCCAGTACCGTGCATAGCTTCGACGGGGCGGAGGTGGTGGTGCCCAATGGCAACCTGATCTCCAACGAGATGATCAACTGGACCCTCTCCGATTCGTTCCGCCGTATGGATATCCGGGCCGGGGTGGCCTATGGGACCGATCCGGAGCGTGTGCTGGCTATAATGACCGAGCTTGCCGCAAACCACGAACTGGTAATGAAGGACCCCCCTCCCAGGGCCTATTTTATTGAGTTTGGCGACAGCTCACTGAATTTCAGACTACTGGCCTGGGTGCACATGGAAAACCGCCTGGAGGTGGAGAGCGACCTGCTTGTGGGGATCAACCGAAGACTGGCCGAAGAGGGCATCGAGATCCCCTTCCCGCAGCGCGATCTGCATATCCGTTCCGATGCCACCAAAGAACCGGGATAGGCCTCTGGATTGATTTTTTTGAATCTTTCCGGATACTTCTCCGTATAGAAAAAGGTAAGCCAGTGTGCCGGCATCGCCTGCAAAACCCAACATAATGAAAAAGATTCTTGCTTATTGCTGTGCCATGACTATGGCTTTTTCCGCCTGTGAAACCGAGGAGGGAAATCCTTCTCCTACCGGATTATCTGCCTCAGATGGAATGTTTCCGGGATGTATTTATGTCGATTTTCAAAAGGATCCTGATGTGGGCACTGTGTTGGTGGAGCGCCGGGAAAAGGGAAGCGAGGAATGGATTCCTATAACAGGTACCGGACAGCCTTTTTTCGATGATCATTCTTATGGAACCACCGGGATGCCTCCCGGCAAGATCTTCGAATACCGGATAAAGAACGACTGGCCCGACGATGCTCCCTACTCGGATATTGATGAAGGATACGCCTATAACATCATTCCCGTTACGGAGATTGATATTGTAGTCAGTGACATGGCAAACAGCCTGAGCTGGAACGCGGGCAATCACAATACCCGTATGAACGATACGGATATCCGCTTTGACGTATACCGCAGCGATCGGCCCGATTCGAATTTTGAGAAAATTGCGGAAGTGGGGGAGTATCGCTCTTATTACGATAATTTCCACGACCGTCCCGATATGCAGGGAAAAACCTGGTATTACCGGGTCGATGTGCGTTACTGGCCTTATTCAGGCACTGTAGAGGGAACGGTCGCAGAAGCTGACGGAGGCGGGGGCGGTACCCCGGCGGTTGATTACCAGATCGCCGACCTGGGTAACACCTGGACGGCGTAAGCCGACGGAAGTGTGGACCGGATCCGCATGAAACAGTACGGGAGTGTGTTATACGCCGGAGCCCTGAATAATGTGGGTGCCACCGGCTATGGCGACCCCTCTCTGCTCAAACTGGTAAGCGATGCCTGGCAGCCGGTCTGGACGGCTTCGCAGGACAACCAGTTCGACGAAACCCATTTTGCCGTTGCCACGGACCGTTCCTATGTCGCAGGCATCGACGATTCCCTTTGTGTCTATGCCTGGTACCAGGATCAGTGGACCGCGAACCTGTGTCCGTCCAACCTCGGGCAGGCCGATAGTCCTTCTGACATCGACATAGAAGTGCTGAACGACGAGCTTTATATGGCCATTACTCCATATCCGGACTATGATTTACAGGTCCTTAAGCGAAATGGAGATGCCTGGGAGACCGTGGGAGGCGATGGCAGCGGCATCATCGCTTCGGCCGATCCCCGCCTGCTTCAGATGAACATCCTGGACGGCGTGCTTTATCTGTCGTACCTCGAAAACGATATGCTTCATATTAAGCATCTGGAGGGGACTGCCTGGGTGGACGATCTGAGCTGGTCGCAGAGCGAAATCGGCTTTACAGAGATCGCCGGATCCGCCTCGCAGCTCTACCTGATGGTTGGTTCGAACAGCACCGGCTACCGGGGTGGCGTGTACCGGATCATCTCAGGCAGCAGTGTGGATGAGCTGGCATACAATCCCTCAGAATCGTGGTTCCAGTTCCCCCTGGCCCTGGTCAGCGATTCCGATGGGAACCTGATTGTGAGCAGCATGAACATCGAATCGGCCGAAGTGATCCATCCATTTCTCAGTGTCTATGATGGTTCGGAATGGAAAAGCATATCAGGCGATTTTAGCGGAGGAATTGATCCGGTGGCCCTGCAGACCGTGGGTACCACCATTTATTACCTCTATGGCGATGCCGCGAACCTGAATGCCCTGGAGGAGCCCCAGAGCGTGAAAACCATGAAACTGAGCCCGCCATAGCGCTATTCGGTCCGACTCGTACTCCGGTTTCCCACTTTGCCCATGAACAGAAGGGTATGGTGAAAAGGAACCGTATCAGAGATATAAACGGGAAGGCCGTTGTTTAAACGGGCTGTAAATCCTGCAAATCCTCAATAGTTCCTGAGTCGTTTGCTAAGCTTAAGATAAAGCCGTCCCACCATTTCATCTTCTTTCCCTTCATGTAAAATCGGCTCATTATCAATAAGTTGTGCAAAATTCCGCTTGAGTTTGCCTGTGAATTCGTACCAATTCCCTCTTGCTTCATTAGTATTCATTTCTATGGAGAGTATCACCTGTTAAACTACAATTTGAAGACTTACAAACTAGTGTAGTACAAAGGTGAGGATCATTTTACTCTGATGCTTTACACAACTTTCTAAATAATTTACATCATTCACACTATTTGATTGACGGGTATGGCGTTATTCAGTCCGATTCGTACTCCGGTCTCCCCACTTTGCCCATGAACAGGAGGGCCCCGGTGGAGTTTTCCCTGATCACGTAGAGGAAGGGTTTGTCGGCCCGGAAGGTGAGGGGGCCACGGGGCGCGGTTGACTCGACCATCTCCACGATGGTGGCCGCTGCCGCCTCGGTCCCCTCCTCGTTGACATCGATGAAGGTCTGGTGGATCACCCGCGAAATAAAGATGCCGCCCCCGGGGGTGATGTGAGTGAAATCGGCACTCTCGTTAAATGCGATCCCCAGTCCCAAATCGATCAGCGGATCGTTCAGCAGCGATTTGAATCCGTATTTGAATTTGGGAAGCTGGATCAGGATATTGGCAGGGTAGGAGGTGTTAAACCAGGTATCCCAGCTTTCTGCATTCAGCTCATCCACCAGGCTGTTGATGCTTATCCCGGCTTCCGGCAGGAGGACCACCATGCTGAAGGCACTGTCGCCGTAAGGCAGTTCAACCGCTTTGAAACCCTCCTGGCTGGTATAATTGAAGGTTCCTTCCACCTGCATGAAATCGCAGCGGTGCGTGCCTCCTTCCTCCAGGTGGAAATCGTTCTCAAAGCTTTCCTCCGTATCAAACTGGTACTTCCAGGTGGCATTGAAATAAATGGCATTGATCAGGTACATGACCGCATCTCCCGGGATATAATCGAGCATTTCCCGGATCTTGTCATTGGTTTTATCCTCGATCCAGCCATTGATGATATCCACCGCCTCCGGATCCGCGAAATCGAGCTCCTCCACTGCGGCATCGAAGTACTCCCGGTTGGTGGAAATAAAGTCCTCCAGGACCCGGTACCCCGGTTTGTACCAGATGCTGTTGGCAATGCTGAACTGCACCTGATTATCCAGGGTGACCAGCTGCGCCATCAGGTCCTGGTAACTTTCATTCACCTCCTGGTCGCTCAGCCCGTCAAAATGCAACACCTGCCGGAAAGCTTCCCTGGTATCCCCGGCGGCCCCGTTCAGGGTCATTCCCAAAGCATAGGAGGTGCTGAGCGGGGAGATCATCAGGTTCTCCTCCCCGCTGAGCCCATGGACCTCTTTGAAAAGTTCAAAGGCAAACTGGCGGTCGGCCTGCAGGATCTCGGCGGCCTTCTTGTTCAGTACGATCTTTTTGGCTTCTTTCTCCATGGGCTCCGCCTTCTCGCAGGAGGGCCAGGTGATCAGGGCCAGGATCAAGAGCGAAAAAAGGAAGGCCGGCCTCTTATATGATTTGACTGTTTTCACGGTGTTGCTTGCTATTCAGATACATATCAGCTTTGTACACGAAGGAGGCAGCAAGTTCCTTCTGGGTTGCGCAATGGCCTGGAATAAGCATTCAAATCTCAGTTTGCTAAATGAAAAAGGGCCACCTCATTTTGTTTTGAGACAGCCCCTTTTTGTAGTTTATAAGGTGACAAACTTAATTGACTTTCGCTCCTGAAAAATGAGTATATGCATAAGTTGTAGAGCTGTTGCCGGAGACCTGGGCAGCTGGATCATCACAACTTCCCCATAATTGTGCGGTCTGGCCTGCAGAAAGGTAGAGGGTCATAGAGATACTCACTCCCTGGTAAGCTGAACTGGAATAAGCCCAGGCACCTTCATACCATCTGTTTCCGGCAAACAGCATAGCAAAAATCAGAGATCCCGGAGTCATGTTTATAAAGTATATCACGCCGTTAAAAGCATATATTCCATCTTCCGGGGCAGTAAAAGTGTTTGTGCTCAGGTTAAAATCATTTCCCTGGTTTTCCCAAACCTGTGCACCCGTGCTGAAATCAATAAGCTTCGAATCGGGGCCTCCCCAGGTTAAAACGGAGCTTTTCTTTACCTCAAAATAAACTCGGTCTTCAGTTAGCGGTTCCCAGGTTGCCAGACCGGTACCGTCTGAGGTCAAAACTTCGCCTGCGGCAGGAGTCCCTCCGGTAATTTTCACCTGTCCGTTTACCTCGAGAGTTGTACCGGGTGTATTGGTGCCGATGCCTACATTTCCGCCATATGGATTCAGGTTCAGGTCGCCAGATGTAAAGTTTTGCAGTCGAAGGTCCTCCTCATCGACAGCATACCAGAGATAGGCCTTAAAAATGTCGGCATCGTAAAATGATAGAAAGGTACCTTCCCCGGCCGGGGAAGATAAGGACAGCTGTCCCCGACTGGGAATCGGGGAACCATGTGCATGAAGAAGGGTCGCCGGACTGCCTGTGCCGATGCCAACGTTGCCATCATTGTAATAAATATTACTGCCCGAGGTCGTCCACTGACTACCGGAGATGCTGGGCTTATCGCTTAAATCGTTGTAACTGCCACTTGTGGCAACGCTTGCAAATGTTGGTTTATTCGTCAAATCCATATAACTGCCGCTAAATACATTCCCTGCTGTCTCCGAGTATAGGGCATAGGGCACACTTAATAGTTGACTTACGCCCACAATGGTATAGTTTGCTCCACCATCCGGATCTGTTTCGGTTTTAATGTAATACGGTCCACCTGACCAGTCAATGGCCGAGAAATCATCAGTTGTTGTGCCTGTTCCGATTTCAATACTGACCAATCCATTGGCATTTGACTCTGGTGACTGGGTTTCTGCATAAACGACAGTTCCGTCTGCAGAGCCTTGCAGAATGCTTATTTTCATGCCAACAGGAACACTTGTTACCAGGTTATTGCTGTTATTTCGGATGATTGCCTGGTAGCTCATTTTATCTGGTGACTGGGCGAAAATGCCTGAGAGTACCGTGAGGCTTGCGATGAGTGAGAATAACTTTTTCATTGTTGTGGGCTTTATCGGGTTTTGATGATTTTAAATGTTTTAATTATTCTCTCATTGTCAGCGACTTTCAGAAGATAAGTGGATGGAGCGAGATTTGCCATTGAAATAGTGGTCTTGATGTCTATCAGTTTTTTACTGACCAACAGCTTTCCCATGATATCATAAAGCAGAAAGAACATGTTTTCGTTGTCAGGGCTTTCAAGTTCCAGGGTCAGCAGATCAGTCGCAGGATTTGGATATACCGTACATATTAAGGATATGTCTCTGGCCTGTTCAATTCCAACTACAACCGAAATCTCGTAAGGTTGTTGTACTCCTTCAGCCAGAGAATTATTTGTGGATGTATGGGTAGCATAGAATACCTGACCAATGGTATAGCTCACTGAACCACTGCTGCCCGAAGCATTACCCCCTGTGGCCGGAATGGCATTTTGAGCCTGCAAATTCATTGTTAGTCCGATTCCTGACAAGAATACAATACATAGTTTTAATCGTTTTAGTCGCATGATACCTCCTTTCTTTGTCGTTTTAAATCCCTGTGGGTTAATGGTTAAAATAAAGACGTATTAGTCAGGTACTTTGTTGACTCCCGCTGTCAGGGTTTTGTAAAGACATCCATGCTCGTGTATGATGGTCTTCAGAATTTATGTAAGAATGAGCAAAACTTATAATCTTGTATGGCATGCATTTGTTTTCCAGGTACAGGTGTTTTGCCTGTCATTCCCGGAAGGGAGGGTAGGTATGGCCCGCCTCTGAATGGCCTTTACAGGAAGGAGATTTTTGTCGAATGTGAGGGGGTGGAAAAAACAATCGTCGCCGACCGGGAGTATTTTAACAGAGCGATCACCGATCCGGATTATGTGAAGGTTTTGGAATACAAGACCAGGATCATGACTAAACCGGTCATTACTGAAGATGAAGTTATATCTATCGTCGATTTCTTGATCGGGCTGGGAGAGGAAGAATAGGCACTTACCAGGGTAAATTTATTCTTTATCTACTCTGATCCCTATATACCCGGATGTAGGTAGGAAAGCTGGCACTGTGGTGAATGCGGTGGCGCTGTACCCGGTAGGCCGAATCCGGGGCCGTCATGATGGAAGGCACGAAGGTCTGCGGGTTCAGGTCGTAAAGGGGGAACCAGGTGCTCTGGACCTGCACCATGATCCGGTGGCCCGGCAGGAAGGTATGGTTCACCTGGGGCAGGGGGATCTCGTACAGAAGCGCCTTATCGGGCTCGATGGGCACGGGGTTTTCGTAATCCTCCCGGTAGCGACCGCGGAATATCTCCCCGCTGACCATCAGCTGGAAGCCCGACATCTCAAAATCCTCTTCCACCCCCGCGTAGACATCGATCAGCTTCACCACCCAGTCGGCATCACTCCCGGTAGTTTCGGCAAAGAGTTGCGCCAGCACCGGTCCGCGCAGCGTCAGCGACTCAGTAAGGGGTTCGCTGACCCAGGTCCGTACATCGGGCCGGCCATCGACGAAACGCTGGTCCTCCACCAGCCAGCGCTGCCAGGCCTTCAGGGCAGGGGCATTGCCGTAATCCATATTCCATACGGGCCTGGGTTTAAAGGGAACCGGGTGCTCCGGATCGGAGCTGTAAGCGGTGAAAGACTCCGCCCTGTCCGGGGGAGAGAAACTCAGTTTCCCGCCGGGCTGCAGGTAGAGCTGCATCTCCTGGACAGCAGGCGGCCAGCTCTCGAAATGCTGCCAGCGCAAACTCCCGGTCTCAAAGACCGTGACCGGGTATGGGAGCGAGGGTTCAAGGTCATGGAGGAAATGGCGAAGGAAGGGGGAGAGCACCTTTTCGCGGAAGCGTTCTGCTGTGTTATGTCCGAACTGCAGCTGTCCCAGGCTGCTGCCGTCCTCGAAATGCTGCCCGTGGTACCAGGGGCCGGCTGCAAAGAAATTCAGATTGTTGGCGGTATCGAAGCGCTCCAGGGCGGCATAGGCCGCCGGGGAGCCGTAGATGTCCTCCTGGTCCCAGAATCCATGGACATGAAGGGCCGGGACGATCCGCGAAGGCGACTCGAACCACTGGTCGGCCGCCACCTCCTTCCAGTAGGGCCCGTAAGCGGGAAATTCCATAAGCCGCTGCCACATCTCGTGCCGCTCATCCAGGCGGGTACCCAGACTCTTATCCAGCGCTTTCGGGGGAAGCATCCAGCTATAGAGTTCATTCTGTTCGTAGGGAAAATTGCTGTAGGTGTCGGTAAAGGTTTCCATGCCGTAGATAAAATCGAAGGCATAAACTCCGCGGAAGGCCCCCCAGTGGAACCAGTCGTCGGCCTTCCAGGTATCCACCACCGGGTTGAAGGGGACCGCAGCGGCCAGGGCGGGGTGGGGGTTACGCATGGCTGCCAGGGTAAGCCAGCCGGGGTAGGAGGTGCCCCAGATACCCACACGGGCGTTGGTGGAGAGGTTTTTCACCAGCCAGTCGATGCTGTCCCAGGCATCGGTCGACTCGTCGGTGCTGGTCCGGTTGAAGGGTCCCATGGGCGGACGGTACATGAAATATTCCCCTTCGGACCGGTAGCGGCCCCGGATATCCTGGAACACATAGATGTAATCGGGTCCCAAAAATTGCGTCCCGAGCACAACACGGAGGCTGGATGCGGACAGATCGCCGGGGGCCTGGTTCGCATTGTACGGGGTGCGCAGCAGCAAAACAGGCAGCGGTCCGGCCGGCTCCGCCGGCTCCAGGATCAGGGTATAGAGCCGGACCCCGTCGCGCATAGGAACCATCTCTTCCCGGACCGTAAAGTCGGGTTCAGAAGGGGCATCCGGAACAGGCAGCCGGGCATGGACTGCTCCCGGGAAGGGCCATGCCATAAGGAGTATAAACAGGCAAATGCGGTTGGATCGGGTCAGGATTGTTTTCATCACAGTAAGTTACAACATTCCATGGACGATTAAAAGACCCGGAGCGCCGGAACTAAAGCGATAAGCTTACTTTCGGGGGGCTCCCTGAAGAATGGGAGCGATGGTCTTTCTCATCAGGATCTCGTCATGCCCTTCCACCAGGTAATCTTTCAGCTCGCCAATCCTCTCATAACCCAGTTTTATGTAGAACTGCCGGGCTTCCGTATTGAAGGACGACACACATAAAAACAAATTCTTATAGGTGGAGAAAATCTCATTTTCAATAAAATCCATCATTTGCTCCACCAGTTCCTGTCCCCCCGGGCCCTGTTTAACAGCGATGCTCTTCAGGTAAGCAGGAAAAGCACCCTTTGTATGTATGACCATGGACCCCACAATTTCATCCTTGATATAGGCTGCAAATACCTCATGAAGGGGGTCGTTGAGTATTTTCATGATATGATCCATGTATATACCCAGGGTGATCCAGGGCTCAGAGCCGGCCATAATTTCCGCACACGCTGTTTTTTCTTTTTCTGTGCTTATCCGGATGATATTCAGCTCCATTTCTTTCATGGGGTAAAGATAATCAAATGTAGCTTCCTAAATCAAGTTTGCTGCAGGGGTGAACCATCCGCTCAGAAACGTTCGAAAAGGATCCCCCGGGTGCGCCCGTTGGAAGCCTCAAAGCCGGTAATGGTGCCGGCCGCATCACGCAGGAACTGCAGCTATCCCAGGAAGTATATATCGCCCTTTTAGAGGTCCGCCTCCAGGGCATCCAGCTTCACCGGCCTGGTGTTCCGGATCAGCACCACCAGGGTGCTATCGCGAAGCTCCAGGGTATAGAAGGTTTCCAGTTCCCTGCTCAGATACTTTCCCTGGTATTCCTGCAGAATTTCCGGTCCGGGCTCGTAGGGAGGCACCCGTTCGCACTCCAGGTCGTTCCTGTCATGAGTGTGCACCGCACCGGTGATCCTGCCCGCCGCATCCTTTTTGAACTCGATCCAGGCCTCTGCGCCCTCGTACCGGAACATGGTCTGCGTTATCGGGACCATCCGTGTCCCGGGCTGTCCCTCCGTGGTCAGCTTCAGGACCCCGTCGGCCATGCTGAAGGAAAGCACCAACTCCTTGCACTTACTCATGTAATCGCCCGCATAGGACTCCAGCACAGGTCAGGGGACCTCCACCTTCTCCGCACCCTCTTCTGCAAGCGCATTCTCCGCGCCCTCTTCCGCAAGCGCATTCTCCGCGCCCTCTTCCGCTGCCTGTGTCTCTTCCCCTTCCTCTCCGGGACTTTCTTTCGCCTTCTCGGCCTGCTCCATCTCCTCGCCAAAGAACAGGGCGGCCATTTCATAGGCCACATGGGCCGCATCAAACAGGGCATTGTTGCTCATGGCCACAGCCCCGCCCTTCAGTCCGGGGAAATAGAACAGGAAGGCCCGGTGGGCAATATCGGCCCCGCCATGAGTATAGGCCAGCAGTCCCCGCACTTCCTCCACCCCGATGCCCAGGGGAGCGAATACGCGTTCCTCCATAAACTCCGGGAAGGACTGTCCGCTGATGCGCTCCACGATCGTTGCCAGCAGGATGAAGGCCGAGTTGTTGTAGTTGAACTCTGTTCCCGGGTCCGCCTGCAGCTCCTTCTGCTGCTTCAGGATCTCCAGCACCTCCCCGCGCAGCAGCACATCCTCACCCTTCCACCCGGTCATGGGCATCAGGTTGTACACCTCGCGGAACCCGTTGGTATGGTTGAGCATGTTCCGCAGGCTTACCTTCTGTCCCAGGTCGGGCAACTCGGGAAGATGCTTCCGCACATCATCCTCCAGCGAGAGCTTCCCGTCCTTTTCCAGCAGGAGAATGGCCATCGCGGTGAACTGCTTGGACAACGAGCCGATGTTCGACGGGGTAAACACTTTGTAGGGGATCGAAAAAGTGAGGTCGGCCATGCCGCAGGCCCGGGAGAACAGCACCTTGCCGTCCTGTATAACCCCGACTACCGCCCCGGGTTTATCCGGACCGCTGTATGGAATAAAGAGCTGGTCGGCCCGTTTTCCGGCATCTGTAGCGATGGCTTCCACCCGGACCAGCTCCATGCTGTAATCGCCGCTCTCTTTTTCAAAAGGTTTGACCTCCAGGAAATAGCTTCCCGCCTTTTTCACCTCGAAGGTAAAGTATTCGGGTCCGCGTGCAGGTCCGTCGACCATCCCCACGGGAGCGCCCACGGAGTCAAGGAGGGTGACCACCACGTCGACCGTCAGCTGGTCGGCAAATCCGTACAGGTGCGTGTTGGCCGCCAGTTCCAGACAGAAGGTATCGGGCGTATCCACCGCCAGGGTTCCCTTCACGGGTTCTCCCACCTTCAGGTCGCCGGAGAAAGGAAAGGTTTCAGAGGAATTACAGGCGGCAAAACCCAGGGCCAACAGAACAATCATAGCAGGGTATATCATGGAAGTGCAGTTTTTTTGGAAAGTGAAATTTACAACAATATCCGGTGACGGTTAATATCCCGGAGCCCGCGATTAGTAATGATTGTTACTGTCCCCGGTCACCGCAGGCGGACTTATGTTAATCCGGATCCGGTAGCACTGCAAACAACAAGAAACCAAAATGGAATGTGAACAGGGTCGACCTGGGTTTCGCGGAAATGTTGCTTTACATGAATCTTATCGTTTCTGAAAATCTAAGCCCGGGATACCCCAAAAAGTTTATATAATCGTGAGAGTATTTGTTCAGTTCACCGATTTGCGTGGTGGTAAAGAATGCTTATTCAAATCAAACGTTTCTTCGAATTTCATGAGCCCGCTATTCGTATGGACCGTTGTGGTCCTTTATGTTGCCGTCCTGTTCCTGATCTACTCCAGAGATTTGAACCTCTACTTCGGGGAGATGACCAGGAAAGCTGTGGCCAGGGACGCTCTGGTCCAGATACCCATATTGATCGACTTCCTAAGCCGGCATGGCCCCGGAACCTCGGCGACCGTTCTGCAATCCCTGAAAACCCTGATGAAAAAGGAGCTGGTTTTCCGGGACATGGATGCAGAAGGGAGTCCCTGCTATGGAGTTTATGATGTCCTGTTCGGCCGGTGGATCGGGGCCTGAACCTTCCGGATGACTTCCGTACAGCAAGATTCAGTGCTTACATTTTCCATGCACAGAAATTTGATGTAATTTAGCACCACAGATTCCCGGCAATGCCCATTATAATAGTCGCTCTGATCCTTGCGGTGCTTTTCCAGTTCGCTGCAGCAATTATTGCCATCAGCCTGATCCGTCACACCCGGTACAACATCTCCTGGGTCCTGATATCGGTCGCTTTCCTGCTGATGGCCGTGCGACGGCTGATGGAGCTGGTGGAGGTTTTGCAGGTCGAAATGAGTGCTCTGAAAAACCTCGCCAGTTCATGGATGGCGGTCGGGATCTCTATCCTCATTCTTATCGGGCTGATTTATATCAAGCGGATCTTTAACCTACAAATGAGAATTGATGAGCTGAAGATTGAGAACGAGGCCAGGGTATTGTCGGCCATCCTGGAGACCGAAGAGAGTGAGCGGCAGAAATTTGCCAAGGAGCTGCACGACGGACTGGGCCCGCTGCTCTCCTCCATCAAAATGTCGCTCTCGGCGCTGGTCCCCGGTGAGACGGCACCCGGCCAATTGAAGATTCTGGACAACACCAGTAAGCTCATCGATGAATCGGTGAACACCATCAAGGAGATATCCAACAAGCTCAGTCCACATGTCCTGAACCATTTCGGACTGCTTAGGGCCATCTCTTCGTTTATCAACAGGATCGGGTTCACCCATCAGCTCTCCCTGAAAGTCAACTCCAACGCGGAGGGGCTTCGTTTCGACCCCAACATCGAGGTGGTCCTGTATCGGGTGGTGTGCGAGCTGATCAATAACACCATCACCCATGCCCGGGCCAGCGAGGTGAACATCGACCTGTACTATAACGACGGCAGGCTGACCCTCGATTACTACGACAACGGCAGGGGCTTCGATCCCGAAGAGGTGCTGCAGCTCCAGCCCGGTATGGGATATTCCAACATCCAGTCGCGCATCAAATCCATCCACGGAACCCTCAAAGTGATCAGTCAGCCCGACCAGGGAGTCTGCATCAGTGTGGTCCTGAAAACAGCTGCCCATGGATAAGATCTCGGTTTTTATCGTGGACGATCACGAGCTGTTCAGGGAGGGACTGAAGCTCCTGCTCACCGGTATGCCCTTTATCGGGGAGGTGAGGGAGGCCTCCAACGGCATGGAGTTCCTGGCGATGCTGGGCGGACCGGAGGAGCAGCTGCCCGACGTGGTCTTTATGGACATAGAGATGCCGGGCATGAACGGGATAGATACCACCATAGCGGCCCTGGAGCAGGTCCCTTCGCTTCGCATCGTCGCCCTCTCCATGTACGGGGAGGAGGAGTTTTACACCCGGATGATCGAGGTGGGGGTGAAGGGATTCATCCTGAAAAATTCGGGGATCCAAGAGGTCGAGTCGGCCATCCATAGCGTGGCGGAGGGACGGAGCTATTTTTCCCAGGAGATCGTTTCGGGCCTGGTAGAGAACCTCACCAGGCGAAAGAAGCCGTCGAAGCCGGGCGACCTTTCAGAACGCGAGGCCGAGGTCCTGTCCTTCATCTGCAAAGGCTTTTCCAACAAGCAGATCGCCGACACACTCTTTGTCAGCAAGCGGACCGTGGACAAGCACCGGGAGAACCTGCTGCTGAAGACGGGAGCTAAAAATACAGCCGGGCTTGTTTTGTATGCCATCCAGTCGGGCCTCATCGAGCTCTGATCGTTTCCACTACGTCTTTATACGTATTTCCAGATCCTTTTACGTATGCGTCAGTTTAGGTGTTTGAACGGTTCATTGCTGTCCGGCAGCGCCCTATTTTTGATCCGTACAATCCTAAACCTGGTTCAATGAAAAAACTATCCATGGTCATGGCCTTAACGATTCTCTTCGTTTGTGGCGGATGCAAGCTTTTTAAGCCTGAGACGAAAATAGAAACGGGAACTGTTTCCGGCAACATCAGTATCTCCGGAGCCTTTGCACTTTATCCCATTACTGTGAAATGGGCCGAAGAGTTCCGGAAGCTCTACCCGGAGGTGGAGATCGACATCTCGGCCGGAGGAGCGGGCAAGGGCATGGCCGATGCGCTTTCAGAGATGGTAGACCTGGGGATGTTTTCCCGTGAGATCGCTCCCCAGGAGAAAGAAAAAGGGGCCTGGCATATCGCGCTGACCAAGGACGCTGTGCTGGCCACTGTCAATGCTTCCAATCCGCATCTGAAGGAGATCCTGGAAAAGGGGGTAAGCCGGGAAAAACTCCGCGAGCTTTATGTGAGCGGCGGGGTGAGCAGCTGGGGGGAACTGCTGGACATTCCTTCCGGGGCGGAGATCACCCTGTTCACCCGCTCGGATGCCTGCGGAGCGGCGGCCATGTGGGCGGCTTACCTGGGAGTGAACCAGGAGGACCTGCTGGGGCTCGGTATTTTCGGGGATCCGGGGGTGGCGGATGCGGTCCGGAACAACCGCTACGGGATCGGCTACAACAACGTGGCCTACATTTATGATATTTCCACCCGGAAAAAATACGAGAACCTGGAGGTGCTTCCCCTGGACCTGGACAGCAACGGGTTCCTGACACCCGATGAGAATTTCTACTCCTCGCTCGACAGCGTGGTCAGCGCCATCAAGGGGGGTATTTATCCTTCGCCCCCTGCCCGGGAACTCTACTTTGTATCCCAGGGAAAGCCCCGGAGCAGGGTGGTGATCCTGTTTATCGAATGGATCCTGACAGAGGGGCAGCAATACCTGAAGGAGGCCGGCTATGTCAGCCTTTCGGAGGAGAAGATCGCGGAGGAGATCCAAAGACTCCACCTCTGATCGCACCGGGACACAAATACCCCTGAATGGTGGCAAGAAAAAGACTAAGGCCGGGCAGGTTGTTCAAGGACCGCCTGAACCGGGGCTGGATGAGGCTGTGGACGCTGGTCATCCTGCTGACCCCCCTGGTCATCGGGGCGGCCCTCTGGTGGAAATCCTCCATGCTCCTGACGGACCACTCCCTGCTCTCCCTGCTCCGCTCGGTGATCTGGAAGCCCCTTTCGGGTCAGTTTGGCTTCTCTTCCTTCATCCTCTCTTCCCTCTGGGTCACTTTCCTGGCCCTGATGATCGCCGGTCCCATCTGTCTCCTGTCGGCGCTTCACCTGACTTATTTTGCCCACAGCCGGGTCACGAAGATCATGCAGCCCACCATCGATATCCTGGCGGGGATCCCCTCGGTGGTCTACGGTGTGTGGGGGGTGCTGGTCATTGTCCCTTTTATCTCCGGCCACCTGGCGCCCCTGCTGGGGGCGGAGACCTCGGGCTACTGCATCCTGGCGGGGGGACTGGTCCTTTCGGTCATGATCATCCCCTTCATCCTAAACATCCTGATCGATATCTTTCAGGCCATTCCCGCCGAGTTGCACGAATCGACCCTCTCCCTGGGGGTTAGCAACTGGGTGGCCATCCGTTCAGTCCTCCTGCGCAAAGCTTTCCCGGGCATCATATCGGCCATGGGACTGGGCATCTCCAGGGCCTTCGGTGAGACCATCGCCGTGCTGATGGTGGTCGGGAACGTGGCCCGCATTCCGGACGGGGTCTTCCAACCGGGCTATCCCCTCACGGCGCTGATAGCCAATAACTACGGAGAGATGTTATCCATCCCCCTCTACGATTCGGCGCTGATGCTGGCGGCCCTGATCCTCTTTGTGATCGTGATCCTGTTTAACCTGCTCTCACGCCTTCTGATCATACGCTATGAAAATAAATACAAATAAAACCAGGAGGCTCCGGAAAGGACTGCAGCGTGCCGAAGAGATCTTTTTCAGGGCGCTGATGCTGCTTTCCTCCTGCCTGATCATGGGCGTACTGCTGATGATCATCATCAGCATCATGCGCAAGGGGATCCCTTCCCTCTCGCTTGAAATGCTGACACAGACTCCTAAAGGAGGATTCTATTTCGGAAAGGAAGGGGGAATCCTGAATGCCATCGTGGGTTCACTCTACCTGGCCCTGGGAGCCACCCTGCTGGCCTTTTGCATCGGGCTGCCCGTGGCCATCTTTATGAACACCTGGCTGCTGAGGCACCGCCGGTTGGTCAACCTGCTCCGCTTTATCCTGGATCTGCTCTGGGGCGTCCCCTCCATCATCTACGGCGCCATGGGCTTTACGGTGATGATTATGCTGGGGCTTAAAACTTCGCTGCTGGCGGGGATCATCGTGGTGGGACTCTTCATCCTCCCGATCATGATCCGGGCCATCGACGAAGGCTTCAAGACCTCCCCGGCCGGGCTGACTGAGGCGGCCCTCTCTCTGGGTTCCTCCAAATCGGAGCTGGGCTACCGGGTGCTGGCCAAACAGTGCTTCCCGGGCATCGTAACGGCCGTCCTGCTCTCCTTCGGGAGGGCCATTGGAGATGCAGCCTCGGTGCTGTTTACCACCGGCTTCACCGACCGCATCCCCACCTCTCTGGGTCAGCCCACGGCCACCCTTCCGCTCTCCATCTTTTTCCAGCTCACCTCTCCCATCCCGGAAGTCAAGAACAGGGCTTATGCGGCGGCGGTGGTGCTGACCGTCATTATTCTGCTGACCAGTTTGCTGGCACGCTTTTTCACAAGCAAGTTTAAAAAACAAAGCATCAAATTCTAGACATGGAAAACCATACAAAGATCCAGATCGAGGACCTGAACCTGAACATCGGGCGCGCGAAAATCCTCCGGGATATCAACGTGAAGATCCCTAAACATAAGATCACCGTGATCCTGGGCCCCTCGGGCTGCGGAAAGACCACTCTGCTTAAAAGCATGAACCGGCTGACCGATATCAATCCCGACATCCGGGTGCGGGGGAGGATCCTCATCGACGGAAAGGACATCCTGGATCCCTCGGTGGATGTCCCTTCCATCCGTAAACGCATGGGGCTGCTGTCGCAGCGGCCTTACCCCCTGCCCATGAACATCCAGAAAAATATCGCCTACGGGCTGGAGATAAGCGGCAGGCGCAAAAAGCAGTTCCGCGACAAACGCATCGAACACTACCTGAAACAGGCGAGCCTCTGGGAAGAGGTGAAGGACCGGCTGAAAGAGCCCGCCGCAAGCCTGAGCATCGGTCAGCAGCAGCGGCTCTGCCTGGCCCGGGGACTGGCCGTGGATCCTGATATTCTCCTGGCCGACGAGCCCACCTCGGCCCTGGATCCCATCTCCAGCCAGGAGATCGAAAAAAAATTCATCGAGCTGAAGCGGGGCTACACCATCGTGTTGGTGACCCATGTGCTGCGGCAGGCCATCCGGCTGGCCGATTACGTGATTTTTATGTACCTGGGCGAGGTGATTGAGCAGGGCGAGGCCGAACGTTTTTTCAAGCAGCCGCAGACCGAGATTACCAAGGCCTACCTGCAGGGAAGCATCAACTAAAAGAAAGGAAACATTTATTTAAAGAAAGGAAACATTCCCCACTAAAAAACGGTACCTCATGAAACCCCGGCTTCTTTTTACCCTCCTGATCCTCCCCATAACACTGCCCGCTTTTTCCCAGCTCACCATCGGGGCTGAGCTGCGTCCCAGGGCCCTGCTCAATGCCGGGTACGGCACCCCCCTCCCGAAAGAGGAGATCCCCCGCCTGTACGTCACCCAGCGGATCCGCCTGAACGCCGGGTTTAAACAGGGATCCATTGAGACCTACATCTCCTTCCAGGACGTGCGCTTCTGGGGAGGCGATACCCAGTACAAATCCAGCGGGACCTTCGGGAACACCGGGAGCATGAGCCTGCACCAGGGCTGGTTCAAAGCACAGCTGCTCCCCTGGCTCTCGGTGAAGGCGGGCCGGCAGCTGCTCAGCTACGACGACCAGCGGATCCTCTCCGCCAGGGGATGGAACGATTCGCAGGTAAGCTACGATGCCCTGCTCTTCCAGGCAGGCAACGAAAGCCACAAAATGGACCTGGGCCTGTCGTGGAACGCCCAGTCGGCCGTGCTGACCGCCGTGCCGCCCCAGAAGTTCAAAACCCTGGATTTCCTGCGCTACCAGCGGACCATGGAGCAGCTGACCTATTCCCTGATTGCCCTGGTCACGGGCAACTACCTGACCGATTCCACGGAGGATGTTCGCTACCGGGCCACCTGGGGGGCCAACATGGGATATAGCGGTCACCCCCTCGAAGCAAAAACGTCCCTCTATTACCAGCATACCCTGAACCAGGCGGGGGAGACCGTGAGCGCCTTCTGCGCCAGCGTGAATATTGGAGTTCCCCTGGCGCAGGATAAGATCAAAATAAGCGCTGGTCTCGACTATATATCGGGCCAGGACGCCCTGAAGAGCGAAAACGGCTACCCGGAGACCAGCCATACCTTCGATCTGCTCTATGGCAGAAGGCACGGCTGGTACGGCTACCTGGACTATTTCAGCAACATGCCCGCCCAGGGGCTGCAGGATTATATAGTGAAAGGCGAATACCGGCTTTCGGAAAAACTCGTATTGAAAAGCGATTACCATTATTTCCGACTGGCCGCCGCCCTGTCCGACCCCGAACTTCCCGGGACCGCCCTCCCCGCTCATCTGGGCCATGAACTGGACCTGAAACTCAACTGGACCCTCAGCAAAACAGCAGCGCTGGAGGCAGGCTACAGCTTCCTGGTCCCCGGCCCGACCCTGGAGATACTCAAGGGCGTAGCGGACACCCCCATCCGCCTGCCGCAGTTCGCCTACCTGATGATCTCCATCAAACCCTCCTTCACCCTGCAATAAAAATTCCCCCGAAACACCACGAGTGGTCCAATTTTTGTAAGTTTGTACCCACTACCGGGGCTGAAATGGATTTGACAGCGAGATAAACTGGTATGTAAGCATGCCGAGCGTGGTGATTTGGCTCGTTAATCCCAGGTCTCACACTTATAATTGGCGATAATAACTATGCTCTCGCAGCCTAGTTCTACACAGTAGACTATGCCTAATCCCGGTCTTAGAGACTGAGGACGAGATGTCTCGCAGCTGTTTCCTCCTGGTTGGCAGTTGTATATGAGGCACAAGCTAAGCAAGGATAGCCTTTGGGAGGTCCCGGCCCACCGGCGAAATAAAGGAGACTAAGGATTGAGTTTGTAGCCTTTCGCTGGCTCCGTCCCTACAATTAAAGATTGGCTAAGCATGTAGAAAGCATATGGGTTTCTCGTTTGGACCGGGGTTCGACCCCCCGCAGCTCCACTAAGAGTACTTTCAGACTCCGTCCCCCAAGGATGGAGTTTTCTTTTTCACCCCCCCGTAAGTGCTATGATTGCAATACTTTCCGACTCGCCCTCGGCATCCAGAGAATTTTTGACTCGACTATGGGGAGGGTGAAAAAGTTATTGCAAAAATTAACAAAAACTGTATGCAGGACTAAAATCTGCACCATTTGCATGTAGTTTTGGCTAATTGATCGTTGCTATCGCCCATTGGACAAGGGTTTCAGAAATGTCTAATTTTAAAAATTGATAGCAATGGATAGTAATGTAAAAATCACCTACTGGCTCTACAAGACCAGAACGGACAAAATCAGCAAACTTTGTCCGATTTATCTCAGGGTAAGAAACAACAACAGTTTTTTTACCAAAAGCACAGGATTATCTGTCAGGGAGAGCGATTGGGACAAGAAACTCAAACGGGTAAAAGGGAAAAGTGCCGAAGCTGAATCCATCAACTCCCAACTCGATGGACTAAGGCACAAGATCATGCAAATCACCAACCAGCTTACCATTAAGGGCAAGCCATTTTCCGTTGAGTTGATCAAGAAACATATGGAAGGAAAAGAAGAGCACCAGATGACCCTGATGAAGGTCTACGATGAGCACCTTCGACAAATGAAACGACTCAAGGGGAAAGAATACCAGCAACCAACCATAATTAAATATGCCAACACTCGGCTTCGCCTTTCCCAATTCCTGAAGTTTAAATTCCGCAGGTCAGACATGTTTCTCTATGAACTGAACTACGATTTTATGAAGGGATTTGAAATTTTCTTGCGGGAGCGGTTTGATAACAGCA
Organism: Bacteroidales bacterium; assembly: GCA_029210725.1. Taxonomy (NCBI): domain Bacteria; kingdom Pseudomonadati; phylum Bacteroidota; class Bacteroidia; order Bacteroidales; species Bacteroidales bacterium. The sequence goes on from JARGFM010000038.1 coordinate 28,794, forward strand.
CTACCACCTGTTACAAACATTACCAACGTCTGACCCGTGTACTGAAGATCGCCATGCAAAAAGGATATCTGGATCGCCACCCGTTTCCCGCTTATCGAATTCGTATGCCAAAAAAAAAGATAGAGTATCTGGAAAGAGAAGAACTGGATCGGATTGAATGTACCGATTTCAAAGTAGAACGTCTGAATGTAATCAGGGACATCTTCATTTTTTGCTGCTACACGGGTCTTGGTTATGCCGAGGTCGCCAGTCTTTCATTGGATGATCTGGTAACGGGTGCTGATGGAGAAAAATGGTTAAACATACTACGCAAAAAGACCCAAAAACCATACTCTGTTCCCGTACTCCCCAAAGCATATGAAATTATGGATAAGTATTTGGAGCATCCCTTATGCAGAAAACGTGGAAGATTGTTACCTGTACCCTCAAACGTAAAATACAATGCATACTTGAAGGAAATTGCCGTAATTGCAGGGGTTAAAAAGCATCTGGTATCACATTTGGCACGAAAAACATTTGCCACAACCATTATGCTGGCAAATGGTGTGAATATTGGAATTGTCAGCCGTCTGCTCGGTCATGCCAATGTTCAAGTCACACTTGATGCCTATGGGGAATATAATGACCAATTGATGATTTCGCAGGTAGGGATGATTAGAGAGAAATTAGCAGCAAATAATGATGAATTCAGATTGGTTAAGATGGAAGACAAATCTGCAATAGAACAGATAGTAAAAGACTTCAATTGGCGTGAAAAAGATAATTAGTTTAAATCAGTTTTGTAGTCTGGTAAAAACCTTTCCATGAAGTAAGCATAAATATTGTCTGCTATTTGGCTTAACTCTTTAATTCGATGAAGTTCAGAAGCAGGTACAAAGAAGTTCGTGGAAGGTTTTACTGAAGTAAGTTCATATTCTCCCGAATAATTATTAACTGAAGTTTCCTAGTGGATAAATTGTTGATAATGAAATAGATAAACAAACAAAAAATGTTGCATGTCTTAGCCTAAATGGCTATATTTGAATTAGTTACAAACAAATAGCGACATGCAAC
>JARGFM010000039.1 GCA_029210725.1 Bacteroidales bacterium
AGATTCCCCTGTAAGCGTTTCAGCAGATCCTCTGCCTTGCCAAGATATGCTAGAACAATCGGCCTTGGTTTGCCATTGACTCTTCTGGACTCAACAATATACCAGTATTTGTATCCTTTTGTTGTCTTGCTTTGAATAGTAGCCATAATTGGTATATACTTGTGATATATACATGCAATTATACGCTATATCTTAATCTATTACAACACAAGATATCAACATTAGTTCGTGTATACATATAACTTACCAAAAAATACCAATACATCTGACTGATATTCAGCCCGTTCAACTCTTGAAGAAATTGTTTAAATTGAAATTCGTGATAAACTCACGCTAGCAATATCTGAAAATAGGATGTTGCGCTTCCCCTGAACCTCCCGATGAAGATGATCAGTATGACCGCAACAAGCCCGATCATTAGCACGCGACGGTCAACCTGCTTCCTTTCTTTATCGAGAATTTTCAAGTCAGTAAGCAGTCTTGCGTCGTAAAATTCTTTGAAGCTTGCATAGGTACTCATGATTCAAATAAATTTTTGGCATTCATATTTTTTCGTTCCACCTCGGGGATTTCGAAAAGTGTCCGTCTCTTATAGCCCATAATACCAGCCATTACATTCGATGGGAAGGTTTCCACTTTGTTATTAAGGCTGGTAACGGCGGCATTGAAAGCCCTTCGCGAAGCGGAAATTTGTTCTTCTGCCTCGTTCCATGCCGCCTGAAGTTGCAGGAAATTCTGGCTGGCTTTCAAATCAGGATAGTTTTCAACAGCAACCATGATTCCGGAAATTCCTCCGGTAATTTTATTTTCTAAGGCAATCCGTTCATCGTCGCTGATTTCGCCCGATACGGCCTGAGCGCGGAGGGCTGTAAGTTCGGTAAGCAGGCTTTTTTCGTGTTTCATATAGTTTTTTACAGTCTCCACAAGGTTCGGTATTAAGTCGTACCTCTTTTTCAGCATCACATCTACCGAGGCAAATGCATTTTCAACATCGTTTTTCCTGCGCACAAGCGAGTTGTAGAGGCCAATTATTAACAGAAACAGGATTACAAGTACTCCAATTGCATAAATCATTGTTGTTGATTTTTTAGTGATTACTCAGCTCCCATGGCAGTAAATAAGAAAATGGATTTCTTCAAAATAAGGCTTTCAAATTTCCATCAAGGTATAGGAACAGAATGGTTTGAAGAATCCCATGTTTGTGGGATTTGGCAGAGGATTTAGATCTCACCGCTGAGTGATTTGCGGATCACATCCGCTTTGCAATGCACGTGCAGTTTCTTATAGATATTTTTAATATGGCTTCTCACCGTCTCTATGGAAATGGAGGCGCTTCCGGCAATCATCTTATAACTTAAGCCATCCACCAGTCCCTGCACAATCTCCTTTTCCTTGCCGGTAAGCGGGGAGGAAACCTGTTTCTTACGGCCCGAGTGAAAATGTTCCATGACTTTGCGGGCAATGGGAGGAGACATCATGGATCCTCCCGCATGGATAATCTCTATGGCCTGCTTCATATCGGGAAAGGCCGTATTCTTTAACAGATAACCGGACGCTCCGGCACAAAGCGATTCAAAGATCCTGTGGGAATCGATATAGACGGTGAACATAATAATATTTACTGCCGGGTACTTTTCGTTGATCAGCTTCATTCCGCTGATTCCCGACATGCCAGGCAGCCCGATGTCCATCAGGATTACATCGGGCAGGTTCTCTTTATGGAGCACAGCCAGAAAACTTTCAACAGATGATTTCGCCAGGGTGCAGATCATATTCTCCTGGCTGTCCAGATACTCCCTGACCCCTTCCCGGATCACCTCATCATCCTCAACAATAGCCACACTGATCATGAGTGCAGTTTAAAAAAGTTCTCTTTGACTGCCAATCCCATATGTATGTTATATTTTTTTTTTAAAACCCTTTCATTCTGAGCTCAATCAGACAACCCCCTGAGCCTGAAATTTCAAGTGAAGCCCCTATTCTGCCGGCCCTCATTTTCATATTCCTGAGTCCGTTCCCTGCCCTGGCAGTTCCGGGATCGAAACCGGCACCATTGTCTGAAACAACCATGTGGAAGAGGGAATCGCTGTTTTCAATCCGGATGTCCACCCTGTCGGCCCCGGAATGCCTGGCAATGTTGTGAATGGCTTCCTTGAAAATATAGTAAAGATTCTGCCTGATCTCCACCCTCAATGCCCTCCTGCTGTCCATCCCTTTCTGCATGAACGAAACACTGATATCTCTTTCAGAAAGCATGCTGTGGGTCAGATCCTGCATACGACCCAGAAAATCAGCCAGGGTATCGTTGCGGGCATCAATGGACCAGACAATATCGCTCATGGTAGAGATGGTATCACGGCTCAACTGATTGATTTTTTCGGTGGACTTCCGGATCCTCTCCGGATCCTTCCGGGCCAGGATCTGTTGCGAATGGACACTGATCCTTGTCAAAGCCGAGCCAATGTCGTCATGCAAATCACTGGCAATCTGAGTCCTTAAGCGTTCGATCTCCCTGACCCGCCTGATGCGGTAGAGGTGGATGGCCACAAAGACCATGAATACAGCCAGTAAAAGCAAAACCCTGAACCACCACCTCTGCCAGATGGGTGGGGTTATGATCACCTGAATTTGAGCAAGTTGTTTACTCCAGAGCCCGTCACTGTTGGTCCCCCTCACCCTGAACAGGTAGTCGCCCGGGTCAATCTTGGTATAACTGGCAAAATTACGCTCCCCCGAGAGGATCCATTCCTGATCAATTCCATCCATCTTATACATAAAACTGTTCTTCTCCGGATCGGCAAAGTCCATGGAGGCAAATTCAAAGGAGAAAAAATTCTGCTTGTAGGATAGGGCAATCTGCTTGATGGCATTCAAATCAATGGCCTCAAAGAGCCGCTCATTGAAAACAGAAAAAGAGGTCAGGGCCACAGTAGGTTCAAAGCTGCTTTCATATACACTATCCGGGTGAAATACCAGCAATCCCCCAATCCCCCCAAAGGCCAGCATCCCGCTCCGGAGCTTCAGGAAAGCCCCTGCATTATACTCACTTCCCGGAAGACCGTTTCTATGGGTATAATGCATAAATGAACCATCCCGCGGATCGTATCTGGAGATCCCTGCATTGGAACTGATCCACTGCTTCCCCTTACTGTCAGTCAGCATCCCATAAACGGAACGGCTGGGCAGTACTGTATTGACCCCGGAGGAGGTAAATCCGGCTTCGGGATACCCGGGGTTAAAAGAGGCCAGACCGTTGGCAGTACCCACCCAGAGAATTCTGGCTGTATCCAGCTTCTGTTCAAATATGGAGTGTACAATATTCCCGGGAATAGTATGCGGATCAGAAACATCGCTCATATATCGGATGAATGTTCCTTTTTCAGGATCAAAATGGTTCAACCCGGCTCCCCAGGTACCCAACCAGATATCACCCTGGCTATCCAGAAAAATTCTCAAAAGGTAATTCCCTGAAAGTGAGGAGGGATTCCCTGACTCATTTCTAAACCGCCTGTAGCGATCCGATTCCGGATCATAACAAATAAGACCTTCATCAGAGCTGGCGATCCACAGGTTCCCCGTCTTATCCACCACGATCCCACTGATATAATCCAGACCTGTGGTCTCCGGCACTTCCTTTCTCTCCCTGAAATGCCGCCAGTTTCCTGTCAGTGGATCCAGCCGGTTTAAGCCAGCCCCGTTCGTGGAGATCCATATATAGCCCTCCGGGTCCTCCTTAATATCAGTAACTATGTTACTGCTGATACTGTTATGATTATCTCTAAGATGTCTGTACCAGCTTAGCTCTCCTGTCTCCATATGAAGCCGGACCAAGCCATTCCCGAAGGTACCTGCCCAGAAAAAACCCTGACTATCTTCAAGAATGGTATTTACATTCAGTCCCTCCACCTGCTCCTTCAGAAGAGCCATGGTTCCTGTCGGCTCAAACCTGAGCAGATCCGGATTGAAGAGATTCAGGCCACCGGCACCAACCCACAGCACACCTCCCCGGTCCGTAAATACCGAATAGACATTGTCTGAGGCCAGGGAGCCGGGATCGGACGGATCATTGCTGAAACGCGTAAAGGTCCGGTCCTGCAAATTGAGGCGGTTCAATCCCTTGCTTACGGTGCCGATCCAGAGGGAGCCATCCTTTAGTTTCTCTATGGAAGTAATTTCGTTACTGCTCAGAGAGGCCCTATTGTCCGGATCATACTGAAAACGCCTGAAACAATTCTCCGTACGGTTAAAGAGATTCAATCCTCCGCCCAGGGTCCCGATCCACATATTTCCCTCCCGGTCCTCACAAAATGAGGTTATACGCATGCTACTGACAGAAGTGGAATCCTCCGGATCATATATAAAACTTTCAAAATTCATGCTGCTGTCCTCATCCACCCTGCACCTCCAGAGTCCGTTCCAGGTTCCGATCCAGACCGTTCCCTCCCGGTCTATATACAGTTTCCTCACAAAGTCGCCCGGATAGTTAAGAACGGGATCCTCTGTGTTCCTGTACCTGGTAAAAACGCCCGTGGCCGGGTCCAGCACATTGAGTCCGCCCCCCCATATTCCAATCCAGATCTGTCCTCTGCGATCCCTGGCCAGGGAAGCCGGCCGGGTTCCGCTAATGGAATTATTGTCAGAGGAATCGGGCAGAAATCGCTGAAAGGAACGCTGGGAACGATCATATTTGGTCAGACCGTTCCAGGTGGCGATCCAGAGATTCTGTGATTCATCCTCTGTGATATCCCAGATCCAGTTGTGCGAGAGGGTACCGGAATCTTCAGGAACGCTTCTGTAGGTGGTGAATTCAAGCCCGTCATAGCAGTTGAGCCCGTCCTGGGTGCCAAACCACATAAATCCATAGTGGTCCTGGTAAATGCAGTTTATGGTATTTTGCGATAAGCCATCTTCCACAGCCAGGTGTCGGAAGCTCACCTCCTGTGCCTTCAGGCGAGAGAGGCAGGCAAAGAGTGAAAAAACCAGAATAGTTCTGAAGACCATGAAAGATAGATAGAATAAACGACTCAATTTAGCGATTCATGATCACTTAAGCGGCCTGTTTCCTGTGAAATATCTTCCGTATTCCGATCGCTATCTGTAACTTTCCGGCCCCAGGGTAAGTTCCGTAATCTGAACCCCGTTGCGGTCCTTGTATCTGAAAACCATGGTAAGGCTGCTGTCGCGATGCATTTTCAGATCCCGGTTTGTCCGGATATTAACAATGATCTCCGGCAGCATATAGGCATGAAAAGCGGCACTGCTGATACTTGTGTAATCACGGTCCGGCAGCGTGTAGTAAAAACTCAAATGGCCCTCCCGGGAGAGGAAGACGCTATCCAGCCGTGTATCAGGATCGACCATCTCCGGGCATCTTTCATTGATATAGGCGGTAGCCGAGGCAATATTCCTGTTTTTTTCGGGGATCCACTCCTCCACTGTTGCTTTCCCCTTACAAGCAGTCAGAAGGGTAATACAAAGGGAGAGACCCAATAGCGTGTATGCGGTTCCTTTGGTTTTCATAAGAGCTGCCAAAATAGAAAATTTAATCCATACCATCGCCAGCTATCACCCATAATCTCCATTTTAGATTCCGGCTCCCAAAATGATCCATAAATAATTACTTAGCTTTGGAGCCTGAATCCATACATAAACCGAATTATGAAAAAAATGACCTTCAAAGCTGCTCTTGCACTAGTTATGTGCTCAGTTCTGCTGCTTTCCTGTACGAACCGTGCTCCAAAGGAGGAAGCCGGCACCGGAACTGCTGCAGGCGACTGGACCATTCTGTTTAACGGGGAGAATCTGGATGGCTGGTACACCTATCAAAGGCAACCCGAACCCACCTCCGAAGTGCCCGGTATGGCTCGGGATGAGGCGGGCAACTACCCGGACCCCATTGGACTGAATGAGGATCCATTAAAGGTTTTCACCGTGGTTACCGAAGAGGAGGCTCCTGCCATCCGGATTTCGGGAGAAACCTTTGGAATCCTGGTGACAGAAAAAGAGTTTGAAAACTATCACCTGAGCCTGCAATTCAAATGGGGAACGGAGAAATACCCGCCCCGCAAGAAGGAGAAACGGGACAGTGGAATCCTCTATCACTCCATTGGCGAGGAAGGTGCCTGGGGAGGGGTCTGGATGCGATCCCTGGAATGCCAGGTACAGGAGGGCGATTGCGGCGATTACATCAGTGTGGATACGGTTCTGGCCGATATCCAGGCCATCCGGGATGAGGAGCATAATCTCTATCTGCATGCCCCGGGCGCAGAAACGCTTACCTTTTCAGTGGAAAAATCTTACTGCCATAAAAGCGGGGATTACGAAAACCCTTCGGGCCAGTGGAACACCATAGAGATTTATACCGCCGGGGACAAGTCCGTTCATGTGGTAAACGGCCAGGTGAACATGCGTATCTCCAACAGCCGCCATGTTTCTAAAGGAGAAGAGCTGCCCCTGACCCGGGGGAAAATCCAGTTGCAGTCAGAAGGCGCCGAGGTTTTCTATCGCGCGATCCAGATCAAACCCATCGAAACCATCCCTTCAGAACTGTGGCTCGCAGAATCGGAATCCCCTATCTGAGGCTCCCCGGAAAAAACGGTGGCCGGCAAATTATTAACAGTGACCTTTGGGATAATAAACTCAAATTCATTACGTTCAAATATCGAATAGTTGAAAATAAGCGCATTAAGGGTTAATATAAAAGATACTTTAAAGTTTATTTCCTACTTTTAATCTGCCAAAGAAAGAGAACACCAAAATGATATTTAATACAGATTTCTATGAGGTTTTTCTGCCACCATATGTCCTGATCGGAATTGCAATTCTGTTCTCCTTCCTGGTCACTTTTGTTGCGATCCCGTCCATTGTCAGGGTATCTGTCTCCAGGAAATTAATGGCCCTTCCCAACGGGCGCACCTCTCATATCAATCCGACCCCGAACCTGGGCGGCGTTGCCATTTTTGCAGGTGTGATTGTTTCATCGGTAATATTTACCGGAATTACCACCGCCCATGAATTAAAGTACATCATTGCCGCCATGCTAATTGTCTTCTTTGTCGGGCTCAAGGATGATCTTCACCCCATGGTGGCCTACAAGAAATTTATTGGACAATCCGTTGCCGTACTGTTTATCCTGGTTCCCGGCGATTTTCATCTGGCCTCACTGCATGGTCTTCTCGGAATAGAGGAACTCTCCTATTTCTTCAGCCTGGCCATCACCTATATTCTGTTTATGGCACTTATAAACAGTTTCAATCTGATTGACGGGATCGACGGGCTTGCATCAGGCATCGGCATTATAAACTCCATTTTCTTCGGAATCGTGTTCCTCCTGGGGAACCACCTGGCTTATGCGGTCATGAGTTTTATCCTGGCATCTTCCCTGATTGCTTTCTTCTATTATAATGTGTTCAGCAAGAAAAATAAAATCTTCCTTGGAGATACCGGGGCTATGCTCACTGGCCTGATTCTTGCCATATTCGCAGTCAGGTTTCTGAACTTTGAAAGCGACAGCCTTTTCCTGAGTCAAAGTCAATCGGCTCCGGCGGTGTTATTATGTGTTCTGATTGTGCCCATCTTCGATACGGCCCGGGTTTTTATTTTACGAATTTTCAGAAGAAAATCACCCTTCGAAGCCGACCGGACTCATATACACCACCGCCTGCTGGAGCTAAGCAGAACTCACCTGAAAGCGACCTCAATAATTTTATCAGTCAATTTGCTTTTTATCGCCATAGGTCTCATATTCAGAAATATTAATACCCTGCTGTTAATAGTGATCACCCTTGCACTGGCATCTGCATTATCATACATCCCCGTTTATCTGAGGCGAAATACCAAAGATTAAGTACTTTTGAACTGAATTTTTAAATCAATTTAAAATGCCCGCGAATTCAAAACCTAATACTCAAAACCAGGATGAGATTGATCTTCTGACCCTGTTCACAAAATTGGGTGAGTTTATTAAAAATTCGATCCTCTGGCTGGTTTCATTGATTGGATCGGTCCTGGTCTTTCTTCTCCGGAAGTGGTATTATTTCACCGTTGCCATCCTGCTTACCATCCTTTCGGCGTACATCCTTAATAAGGCTGTAGAGCCTGTATATTCTTCTGATCTGATCATGCGGTCCAACGCCACCACCAATCAGCCCATCATGTCCAGTCTGAATAAGCTTGGGTCGTATGCCAGTGAAAGAAATATTGCCGCACTTTCCGGTGAACTCGGGCTGAGCGAGGAGGATGCAAGCAAAATTAAAGGGCTGGAAACATTTTGGCTATATGATATCGGCAATGATGGGATCTACGATGGAATAGATATAAACGGAAGCTATCTCTCCGATACCAGCGTAGTTAAGTTAGAGAATGAATTTGTGATTCGCACCAGCGTTCTGGATCCGGGTGTACTGGAAACCCTGGAGAACAGCCTGGTGAATTATCTGGAAACAAAACCATATTTAATTACTCTCAATAAACAAAGGCTGGCAGAACTGGAGGCACAACTTAAGCAGACAAGTTATGAAATAGAAAAACTCGACAGCCTGCAAAAAAGGGAGTATTATACGAACCCGGACCATCTGAGACAACAGGAGGGTCAGGTGGTTTTTACTTCTGAGAAAACAGTCAGGACCTTTCATGATGATATGTTCAGGCTTCTGGAATTAAAACAGGAATGCGAGCGGGACTTAAACATCTACAGTGAAGTAGCGACAGTCATAGAAGGCTTTTCAATCCCAAAGAATCCTGAGAACGGATCCGTCAATTATTTGAAGATGTTGATATGGTACTTCCTGGGATTTGCATTATTACTTTCAGTCATAATTACATTCAGAAAGAAGATCTGGCCTAAATTATAAACCCATTTAATTGGAAAGCCTTTGTCGTAAACTTGCCCAAAGCCCTTTCTCTCTTAAGACAAAATGCCGATTGAGAATTCAGTTGGATAATCTTATTTCTATTAATTGAAAAGCAGAATACAAATACAGATTTCCAAGTTGCACAGCTTAATTAAGCAGAACATGACCTTGGTTCAGAACTTTTCTTATTTATCTGCTTTACAGATATTTAACATGATGGTTCCTCTTATCACCTTGCCATATTTACTTAAAGTATTGGGTAGGGAGACATATGGTTTAGTAATTTTTGCACAGGCAATTGTCTCATATTTTCAGATACTTATAGATTTTGGATTCAATTTATCCTCTACAAGAAACATTTCAATTCATAGAAATGATAAGGATAAAATCTCCGAGATTGTCTCCAGTACATTATTATTAAAAGGATTGCTATTTATATGCTCGGTATTGATTCTGACCATGGGCATCTCTCTTTTTCCAAAAATAAATGAAAATAGAACCCTGTTCCTCCTTATGATGCACCTGGGTTTGTATGAATGGATTTTTCCAATTTGGTATTTTCAGGGGCTTGAAAAAATGAAATACATAACACTCATTAATCTAGTGAGTAGAGTTATATTCTTATCACTTGTTTTCATTCTTATAAAACATGAGAATGATTACCTGAAGGTTCCGATTATTAACGGTCTTGGTGCTCTGATTGCTGGTATAGTTGCATTGTTTATCGTTTTTAAGAGGGATAGAGTAAAGTTTGTATTTCCTAAAAGAACAGTAGTGAAGCATTATTTTTTTGATAGCCTTCCGCTTTTTTTTGCAAACATAGCAGGTAAGATTAAAATACTTACTAATAAAGCTGTTTTAGGTTCATTTGTAGGGATGGAAAGTGTCGCATTATATGATATTGCTGATAAGATCAAGGCCGTATTCTTAGCATTCTTACAGATTATTGGCCAGGTATTGTTTCCTAATGTATCACAAACCAGGAATAGGAATCTAACCCGGAGAGGAGTACGGTTCATACTATTTGTTGGTCTTGGTTTCTATCTGTTTTCAGGTGTACTATTGGCCATTGTTATACCAGTGTATTTTTCTGAATACATGGAGATTATAAAATTGTTTTGGATACTTGGTTTATTAATTATCATTCAACCAGTCAGTTATTTAATAGGGACTGGCGTATTGCTGGTGAATGATTTGAAGCATCAATATACACGTAATTTATACATCTCAATGGCAGTCTATTTAGTCTTGATCGGAATCTGTTTTATACTGGGTATAATAAGTATCTATACTACCGCTTATTGTCTGGTATTATCAGCAATTACAGGGTTGACTGGTAATGTTATTGTTTGCAACAGGAATAGAATACTTAACTGGGTAATATGATATATGAAATTGAGAAATGGTATGTTAAACACACACTTGAGAAATCATTTCTTAAAAGTGACGGAATAATAAATATACATCGATTGAACACTACTAATAGTGGTGACTTGAAATGCGCCCCATATCTATATTTCCCGGAACTCAACAAGTTCGCGAAACTAGACATCCTTGGTTATCTAGGTCGAGACTTAAGAAAGACAAGAAGATGGACCAAATCTGTGTTAAATAGAGATATTGTTTTGGGTGGAGGAGGTTTGCTTGATAGAGACTCCTTTTTTCATAGCATAGATATGATGAAATTGTTATTATCGAAAGGCAGGAAAATTGTGCCATGGGGTGTGGGACACAATCACCCATCATTAAAAGTGAGCAAGCGCTTCTTTAAGCAAATAAATGATTTTAAGTTAATTGGATTAAGGGATTATGGTATAGTTGGTGTCGAATGGGTACCCTGTGTCAGTTGTATGAATGATGTATTTGATAAAGGTTTTGAGCAAAAGCTTGAAGTAGGAATTATCAGGCACGAAACATTCGATCTTGAGAAAGCAGACAGTATGGAGGTCCCTATACTTTCAAACAATGCCCCTTTTGATGAGATTATTAGCTTCATAGGGGGATTAGAAACACTGATTACGAATAGTTATCATGCCATGTATTGGGCTATGCTAATGAGAAGGAAAGTAATCGTTGTACCAAATTCCTCCAAAATGAGCAGCTTCAAATATCAGCCGCCATTATGCAATGATATTAAAGACTATAAATCCTATTTGAAAAAATCCTTTGTGGTTGAGGGCTTACTGGAAGAGTGCAGAGAATTGAATCAGAATTTCTCAGTTAAGGTTTTTGAATATTTGAATATAGTCTAAGTGTTTCACAACTAATTGGTATTTCTATGAATATCCTGGTGAATCTTAATTCATCACTGAAGAATAAGAAAGACCCTTTTCATGGTGGTAATGAATACTCAAATAGAGTATGTACTGAGATAATTGAATCCAATTCTTCATGGAAGCATGATTTGTTCTTTTACTGCAATACTGAAGAGTTGCTTGAACCCGGTTTACGAAAAAAGATTAATGAGGATGACTATTGCAAACTTCTTACCCAGAGAGAATACAATCAATTGGAAGATGCAATTAAAAACCTCAGGATTGAGAGGTTATTTGATCCATTGGGGGGGATAGAAATAGGACAATACTCATTGGAAAATATAGAGGTGGTCTATACCATTCATGGGTTAAGGCCAATTGAAATGCCAACTGATATTAATGAATATTATCTGGAGAGTAGAATAAAGTACATTATAAAAAGTCTATTCTCACCAGCCTATAAAAAGAAGGTAAAACGGAATTTCAAGGCATCGATAGAACTGAAAGCAAAGTCAAAAAAGCTTATAGTCGTCTCCAACCACACGAAATATACGATTATTTCAGAGTTCAATATAGATCCCGGTGATGTATGCGTGTTATACAGTCCTGAAAAAGCTTTTCCAATTATATCTGAAGCTGAAGAGGAGATATTTTTTAATAGAATTGAAGATATCGATAAAGAAAAGTATTATTTAATCGTGAGTTCCAAACGTTGGATAAAGAATACTTTTCGAGCTATAAAAGCTTTTGATGAACTTATTAGTCACGGGCAAATCAAGCATAAAATAGTATTAACCGGTGCAAACGATAAGGTAAAGCGATTAATTAAAAAGAAGAATATGTTTTGTATTCTTGATTATGTCGAAGCCGGAGATTTGGAAATCCTGTATAAAAATGCCTTTGCTCTGGTATATCCTTCGCTAAATGAAGGCTTTGGTTATCCCCCACTTGAAGCTATGAAATATGGCACTCCCGTGATTTCTGCATCAATTACTTCAATTCCTGAAGTTGTTGGCGATGCTTCTCTGAGCTTCAATCCATTATCAGTACTTGAATTAAAAGCCAGATTGCTTCACATGCAAAATGACAAAGAATTGTATGACAGATTAGTTGTACAAGGTCAAAAAAGATACCAGATAATTAACAGGAAGCAGAAAGAGGATTTGAGGAAAATTGTAGAGATCATATTATCCTAAATGAGGTTAACCCTGCTAAATAGTAGAAAATACTACTTGCTGTTCTTGGCGGGAGCTTTTACTATATTAAATATCTTCTTGATTTTAGTTCTCAATTTTCACTCGCTGTTTTCGTACGCTTACACGATTTTGGCTTTTACTATCCTTCAGTATCTAATAGTTGAGAAAGAATTCTTTATAAGAAACTATTTGGTTCTGCAATTATATGTTCTCCTGGCACTTCTCTTATACCAGGCTCAACTTATAATCATGCCGGACTGGAAGGGTTTTTCGGGTATGTATAAAGTTGGCACTGACGATAGTAGCTTCTACGCTGGAGTTGCAGATGATATCTCCAGTATCCCAACTATTGCAAGAGGGTATATTGGTATGGATTATAAATATGTTAATTTTTTAAAACTATTATATCCATTTAAGATAAATCATCCTTTAACCATAATAGTACCGAATCTTATTGGAATTGGTTTCATCCCATATCTCACATACAAAACTAGTTACTCATTAACCGGTGATCATAAAACTAGTAAAATAGCTTTTATTTTGGTTATGATCTGTCCGGTAATTCTATCCAACGGACTGATATTAATGAGAGATGGGTGGACCGCTTTTCTAATTATTGCAGGTATCTACTATTTGCTTGAAAAGAGAATACTTCAGTATATCATAGCACTTCTTTTGCTTTCTTATCTCAGGTTGGGATCAGGAATACTTCTCGCAATTGCACCTCTTTTTTATCTGAAGCAATTTTTTTTCTCCGGGTCCCTTTTACAGCAAGTTTTAAAAATTTTAGCTGCTGTAGTTGTAGTTACTGCTTTTTTTAGTTTTGGATTACCACTATTATTAGAATTTATGGAGTCTAAAGGAGTCTCTGGTTTTGCGCGACAAGAATTTGTAGAAACTTTTATCAAAAGAACTGATAGTGATTCTGTAATATATGCCATATATACAAAGCCAGCTTATTTGCAAGTCCCACTGGGATTTCTTTTCTTTTTGTTTGCTCCGTTTCTAACCTTTCAATTCTATACCGAAGGAGTATTTAACATTCGAAACATTATGTTCACCACAATAATGCCAATTTTATCTTTGGTGTATTTCAGGTATTTCTTTTCGGGTGTTTTGTATTCTCTTAAAAAGAAAGAACCATCTTTAAAAAGGTTCATTTTTGTTCTGTTCTTTATGATTCTCATAATCAGTCAACTCTCAATACAGCCCAGACATAAGACATCTATCATGCCCTTATTTTATATACTCGTGGCATTTGGGGTGAATTATAACGATAAGTTGTCAAGACAATTGAGTTTGTCTTTCGCCATTCTACTTGGACTTATCCAGGTTTACACGCTAATTTAGAATCATTTGATAATAATTATCACACAGCACATATAATGAGATTACTAATTAATACTGCAAATCTAAGAGTTGGAGGAGCCTGGCAAAGGTCGATTTCATTTATTGAAGAACTTAAGAAATTTCCGGAGAATGAATATTTCATTTACTATACAGACGAGTTAAAAAAGCATATAAATATCTCACTTTTCCCGGAGAATTTCAATTTCTATCATTTTGAAAGAAGTCCTGCAAGATTGCTTTCGAGACGTGGTATAGTGAAGAAATTTAACAGATTAGAAAAGAAGATTATACCTGATCTTGTGTTTTCTTTTGTAGGTCCGGCATATTGGAGACCCAGATCCATACATCTGGTAGGCTTTGGAATTCCTCATATTGTTTACTCCGAATACAGGCATGTAAAAGAACTGGGTTTAAAAGACAAGTTAGCGATTTGGTATAAAAAACAGTGGACAAAGAAAGAGGCTGATTATTATGTTGTCCAGACCGGGGATGTAAAAAACAGGCTTGCCGAAAAAGCAAATGTCCCGAATGAAAAAATCTTCATTGTCTCCAATGGTTATGGAAGTCAGTATGACAATTTTAATTTGTCTATTGCAAAAAAGGAGCAGCTAAGAAAACTGTTATTGATAAGCACTTATAGAAAAAACAAGAATATTGACATCATAAATGATTTGATTATTGAACTGAAAAAGAGGAAATTCCAATGTGAGTTTCATATAACAATTGATGATGAGGTGTATGAACAAGTATTTTCCGGCAATGAATCCTGGGTAAAAAATCATGGTCACGTGCCTTCAGCAAAGGGGCCGGAACTCTATAGTCAGTGTGATGCCATGTTTCTGCCTACTTTGCTGGAATGCTTTTCTGCCTCCTATCCAGAGGCAATGCGAATGGAGATCCCAATCTTAACTTCAGATTATTCCTTTGCAACATCCATATGTGGTGATGCTGCATTATATTTTGACCCCTATGATGTGAAGGATATGGCTGAAAAGATTATTCAATTATACAGTGATGATAAGTTATATAAATCTCTAATTGTTAATGGATTAAAAAGATTAGAGGCTTTTGACAACCCGGAAGTGCGCACAAGAAAGTATCTTGAGATTTGTAGGAAGCTGATATCGAATAATAATACAAAACCAGCATGAGATCATACATTCAACTCTATACAGTATCGGGTTTTGCGAGGTTGGTTTATAATACCATACGAACGCGTTTGTTTTACCCCAGAGCGAAAATTGTCCGTTTCCCAATTGATTTCCGAGGTCTGCAATATATAGAATATGGAAAGGGTTTTACAACAGGAAGGTCCTGCCGGATTGAGGCATATCCACAGAATAAAGGAAGTATTACGGTAAAGATCGGAGAGAACTTTCAGATGAACGATTATGTGCATATCACAGGGATTTCAAGAGTTGAAATTGGGAATAATGTTCTGATTGCAAGCAAGGTATATATTTCTGATATGTCTCACGGGAGCTACCAGGGTAATGAACATGACAGTCATCCTGACTCGATACCCAAAGAAAGGCCTCTATTCAGTAAGCCTATATTCATTGAAGACAATGTTTGGATTGGAGAAATGGTTACCGTCCTGCCAGGTGTTACGATTGGAAAAGGAAGTATAATCGGGGCTAATTCTGTTGTTTCAAAAAATATTCCGGAATTCTGTATTGCTGCAGGTAATCCTGCACACGTGATTAAACGATTCAACCGGGAACAAAATAAATGGGAGCGAACACTGTGAGGTTGAAGGAGAATATTAGTTTTTTGAAATCACATAGTTGTGTATCTTAGCTAACTATATATATTTGGTATCCATTCAGGATAAAAGAGAGAATTAATGGGAAACGATTTGATATCTGCTTCTCTAGTAGCCTATCATAATCCAAAGAATGAGATTAAATCTGTAGCAGATGCATTCCTAGCATCTGGGTTGAATTGTGTTCTTTTTATTGTAGATAACTCAAGCAATAGAGAACTTGAAGTTATTTGCACTGACGAAAGAATTAATTACATCCATAATGACTCAAATCTAGGATTTGGAAAAGCGCACAACATTGCAATAAGAAAGGCAATAGGTATGAATATTGCGTATCATTTCGTGCTTAATCCGGATGTGAATTTCCAGCCAGAAATCATAGTATCTCTTATTGATAAAATCAAATCCGATCCCGGGATAGGTGCAATTATGCCCAAAGTGCTAAACCTTGATCAAAGCGTACAGTACCTGCCTAAATTACTCCCGTCGCCATGGCTTTTGTTGATTAGAGTATTCCGTCCCCTCCGCTGGTTAATGAAAGGGGTTTACAATAATCATGTTTTAAAGAACAAAGAGGATATTGAATTGAATGTTCCGTCTTTATCAGGTTGTTTTAGTCTCTATAATCTCTCAGTTCTAAGGGAAGTAGGTCTATTTAATGAAAAGTATTTTATGTACTTCGAAGACACTGAACTATCCCGAAGGATCCATAGAAACTACAAGACATTGTATTTTCCTTCTGTTACCATATTACACGGACACGGGCGAGGAGCAGCAAAGGACTTCAGGCTCTTCAAAATATTTCTGAAATCTACCGTTACCTATTTCAATATGTATGGTTGGGTGGTCGATAAGGAAAGAAAGCAGATTAACCGAAAGGTTCTTCGTCAACTCCGTTCTGCCACACATCAAATATAAGTGAGAGTAGAAAGAAAAAGACTGATATCCAATCTTTGGATTTTAACGATTCTCCTGTATCTGTTCAGAACAGTTGCAGAGCCGGTGAAATACCCGTTTCTGATATCTAGTGCAGCACTAGCCATTGTCTATTCTTACTTCTTCTTTTCAAATTCCAGAAAAGGACTATTAAAGAAGCATTTAAGTGCTACAAAGGAGTTTCATATCCTGGGAATACTCATTGTTACTGGAATCTTTCTATCCTCATCAACAGAATTACTATCAATTAAAAGTCTGATAAATTTTCTTGGTATTTCATTTTTTTTTCTGATCTATTTTGAATTTGGAGAGCAAATAGAATTGAAAAAGCTTTTCAAAGGATGGATTTTCTTAGCTTCAACCATTGGCATTCTGGGAATCGCAAAATGGTTAGGTTATTTTTTTGAAATGAATATTGGATGGTTCACATCATTTTATAAATCTGGTTCATCTCTGGTTACAGATTATAATTTCTATGCATCCTATTTTATTTTATCCCTGATCATTTATTTATATGGAATACACACAGGAATCTTCCGAAAAATATTAGTTGTTAATCAAGCTGTTCTATTTCTGTTTATTTTGAATGTAGCACTGACAGGTTCTCGTCGGGGAATTATTGTTCTGTTTTTACTATTAGTATTGGGGGTAATACTTCTGATTACAAAACGTAGGGAAAAGAACAATATTCTTAATAACAACCTTTCTGCTCTGTACACAGTCATTTTACTCCTAATAGTGGTTTTGACCTCACTTATTCCTTTTAGATCAGTGATTATTCACAGAAAACCTGTTAAGGCGAAAATTACAAAAATAGTATATCGCTATTGTACAGTTTTCAAACCGGGTATTACATATAATGAACTCTATGATAGATTCTGGCCAAAAGCTGAGGAGTATCGTAATGACCCCACTGAATGGGATGAGTATGCCACCTTCAACAATTTAATCGATGACTCTATCATTAATGAATACAAGGATCTAAAAAGTGAATACTGGCTTGATCTCGAAAAGGAACCATACGATAACCTTTTATATAATGGTGATTTTAGATATGGACATAAGTTTTGGACGATAAAAGCTCCAGATTCGATAACACATGAAATTATTAACTCTGAATATGGCCATGCAATTAGAGTAAGCAGGTTTAATGGTGAAGGACACTGGCCATTAAAATATAATGGTAGAGACATCCTTTATTATAAGGGTATAACTTACACCTTTAAGTTCAAATTTCGTGTTGTAAAAGGGAAAGGAATACCTTTCAAGATAGGGTGGTGGATTAATGAAGGTGACGGTCATAAATATGATCTACCTCATCAAATAAAACCTCTTGATAATGAATGGTTTGAGTATACAGCTTCATATACTTTTAAAGAGAATCAGCAAAATCTTGTAACCTTTATGAATTCTCAGCAAGAGAATACGATCGTTGATTTTACCGATATCCAGTTAACCTGTAATGATACAGAGGATCGCCCGAAATATGCTGATCCAACAATGGGTTTGGATGGAGTTAATTTATTCTATAACAGCAATTTCGAAAATGGTTTACTATTCTGGAGTAGTAATACCCGTGATACAATTGAGCATCAGATTGTTGATTCACCCTTTGGAAAGGCAATCCGCGTTTCCAGAAAAGAAGGTAGAGGTTATTGGCCTTTAACATACGAGGGAAGAGAGATCTTTTATCACGAAGGTATTACATACTCCTTTCGATTTAAATTTTTCGTTCACAAAGGAGAAAGAGTTCCTTTTAGAATTGGCTGGTGGGTAAATCGCGAAAACAAAAAAATCTCAAACCTTCCTAAAAAAATCTATCCCTTGAAAAATGGATGGTTTGAGTGCATAGCATCATACAAGATGCCCAACAATCATTATGGTGAAATTTCGACATTCATGAACAGCCAGCATGCAAACACAATCATTGATTTTGCTGATATTGAATTGTTTTGTGATGACACCTTAAACCGACCAATGTATGGTGATGAGATGACTGAATTAATAGATTCATTGGAATACATCAGAACAATTATTGAAACGTCTACAGATGATGAGGTTTTGCTTTCAAATAGATTAGACCGCTGGAAATACGCAATGCAAATCTGGACGAAGGACTACAATTGGAGCAACAAACTTTTTGGTGGTGGATTTGACTATCTGAGAAAATTCGGCAAGAAATTCTACCCTGCAGAAGATCGGATTGATTATCCCCACAATCCCATTATATCTTCTTTCTTGTATTCAGGAATCATTGGAGGACTTTTCTATATATATTTCCTGGTGCTCTCCTTTTACTATTACTGGAAATACAGGAAATATCATCTCTTGTTCTTCATTTTATACCTTATAATATTCGCTTTTGTATTTATAAGCAGTGACAGTCATTTTAACGTGCCCATTTTTGCCATGCTCTCACTGGTTCCCTTTATTACCAGACATCTGGTTCGCGAAAAAGAACATAAGAATCCCGCCTAATTCTGGATTAATGGCGATATTTGCCGGAGCATTCAGCATTATTAATGAATCCACTTAACTACCTGAGAAAGGATATTTTCAAAGACCTGAGCTTCCTCATGGGGGGGACCTTGATTGCCCAGCTGATCCCCATCCTGCTTCAACCCGTTCTCAAAAGACTGTTCACTGTTGAGGAATTCGGCATATTTGATATTTATTTCAGGTCCGTAGGGCTCCTGGCCATTGTTTTCTCGCTGAAATACGAAAAGGCCATCATCCTGAGCAAGACAAACCGGGATGCTGCATCTATTTACGCGGGTATCCTCTTACTCGGGACGGTGTCGTTCCTGATCACAGAGCTGGTTCTGATTGCTCTAAGCAGTTTAGGAATCGAGTTTAAGGGGATCCCGGAATCCCATTCCTGGATTGTTTATCTGATCCCGCTGTCTGCACTTTTTTTTACCATTAACCTGTCCTCCCAGTTAATGTTCATCAGGCAAAAGCGCTTTATGGCTTCCTCCTCGCTGAAAATATTCCGGAGAGGATCAGAAGGCCTGATCCAGACCGGTGCGGGCTTTGCAGGCAAGTTCGCAGGCCTGCCGCTTGGTGAGTCAGCCGGGAGTTTTACTGCAGCTCTGACAGGCTTCCTCAGATTAAGAAAAGACCTGCGTAAGAACCTTCCTGTAAATCTTCTGAGAAGCATTAAGGAGAACGCTGAAAAATATGCTGAATTTCCCAAATATGCCTTTGCATCCAGTCTGTTAAACACCTTTGTTCTTAGCGCACTTACTTTCCAGATATTTGCTAAATTCTCCCTCCAGGAAGTGGGCTACGCAGAATTAACTCAAAGGATGCTGGCCGTTCCCAGCGCCCTCATCGGTGTTTCCCTGGGGCAGATTATTCTACAGCGAATCTCTGCAGCATTTAACAACAGTGCCTCGGTGATAAAACTATTTGTGGGATTCCTCTTGTTTGGAATCCTGATTGCGATTCCGTTTTTTGTTACGATATACTTCTGGGGACCGGAAATCTTCGGATTTGTTTTCGGAAAAGAATGGACATTATCCGGAGTATATGCGAAATATCTGGTCAGCAGCTCGGCTTTTCTCATTTTTATCTCCCCTATGGGACAAATACTGATCGGCCTGCATAAGATTAAAACAAACTCCATCTGGGAACTTGGGAAGTTCCTGATCATAGTCAGTCTGTTTCTGATCAATTTTGAAACCATTACCAGCTATCTGAAAGTATACAATCTGCTTTTGATATTTATATATCTTTCCTATCTGATAATCATCCTGTGGAATATACGTAACTATGAGAAAGCTATCTCATAAGGGGGGAAATAAGCTCATCTTCCTGGGAAGTACGGTTCTGATATTTACACTTTACCTGGTCTATTCATATAATAATATCAAAGGCAGGAGTTACATCTATGAGCCCGTATTTGTTAGTCTGGAAGGGCAGCTCCCGGAGAAGACAAGCCTCCGGCTGAACTATCAAACCTTTAATGATCCCACCATCAGTCATCCAGGCACCCTGATAAGCAGAGACACTTTAGGATCAGTAACTTATATCTTCAAAACTGACTCTTCCTATCGCATGTCCAATTTCGCCATTTATTTCCGTGCTCTCATGGAGGACGAAGAAATGACTATTTCGGGTATTAAGATTTCTAATGATCAAGGTACGGAATTCTCCTATTCCCTTCTGGAGAAAGATCTTATCCCTTCGGGAAATCTTGAACTGTATCCACTTGATAACGGAGGGGTCCGGATAAAAAAGATCCCCGGTGATACATCCATGGGATCTTCCCTATTCTTTTATACCCGGACCGGCTTCAATGGAGTCTTTGTGAAAACCAATGCCAGGGAGCTGGTTGTTCCATCACTGCTCGCTCTCCTGTTCATTTTAATACTGGCTGCATGCCTGTTTTACAGCCTGTATCCGGTAATTGTCAGGATCAACGGGAACGGGATCTCAATGGGAGCTTATCTTCTGGCTCTGGCCATTGTGCTTATGCCTAGCGGGGAGAAAGCCAGCAACCTGATTCTTGCTCTGGCAATTGTGGCTGGATTTATCAGGGAATTCCGGGAAGGTTCAATACGTAAATGGACCAGTGAAAACCGGGGACTCCTGCTAGTAATCATGACCCTTATTATCATCTACCTGATTGCTTTTCTGTTTAACAGGAATGATCCTTCTACACAAAAGCTTTTAAAGATAAAATACGGGCTCCCCATGATCCTGCTGGCTATAGCTATCAATACCAGACACCAGCATGAGCTTCGTTTTCAATATGCCGCCCTGATCTCAGGGGTGATTATATCTGTATTCATTCATCTTGGATGGACCATTATGCTGATTGATGCCGTGGAGCTGAAAAGCAAGATATTCTCCAATCCGCAATATTATATGGAGTCAACTATTTTTTCAAGGATACATCATTCCTATCTATCAGCCCTCTACCTGGCCGACTTTGCCACCCTGTATATTCACAGGGATATTCTTTCACTGCGCAAAAAAGAAATACTCTTATTCAGCCTGGTCATGATTGCCGGTTTGCTCTTCGCATTCTCCAGGGCAGCCATCCTTGCTCTTCTGCTGATTCTGATCTTCTTCATCCTGAAAAGGGTCTTAAACTTATTCATGACTGAAATAACAAGAGTTACCCGGTTCATGCTTGCATCTGCTCTGACCATAAGTATTCTTGCCATAATCTTTGTTGGCTTCAGGGCTGATCCCTTACCACCCACTGATCCGGTCAAAGGTTTATCCACCAGAATCGAGCTCTGGATAAAAGCAGCAGATCTCATCAAACAAAAGCCAATTACCGGATGGGGACCGGGAAAATACGAAGATGTCTTTGAAGAGAGCAAGAGTCTCTCGTCCTATAACAGCAACAGATGGAGGGTATTGAACACACATAATCAATTCCTGGAAACAGCCGGTATGTTCGGCCTGCCTGCAGGTATTGGACTGGTTTGGTTTCTGTTGTTCCCGACGGGATTTTCCCGGCAACCCACAAAGTACTCTGAGTTTATCATGATAGTAGCGATCATATTTATAACCGGGTTTTTCTTCGAGTCCTTATTAAACAGGAATCTGGGTATCCTGGTCTTTGGGCTGTGTTACGGATTGCTTATTAAAACGAAAAATACCTATGGTAGTTGATCATATTTGTGTCAATTACGGCGCTGAACTTTTTCAGGAGTTGTTCAATGCAATTCAGGACCATAGAATCGAACAGAACGTTTTCTACCCCAGAAACTCAAAACACCGTATTGCGGATCCAGACCGCCCCTACAGGATTGATTCTCCATTGGTACTGAGCGCCTTAACAAAGATATCCTTTTCAAGAAAGCGATTCATTATGCGCCAGCAATACGAACCCTTGTTCCTCAGGAACAAACCCGACCTTTTACATGCCCATACCCTTTTCAGCGACGGATCCCTGGCCTATGATTTCTTCAGGCAATACCATATCCCCTACTTGGTTGCGATCAGATCCTCGGATCTGGATGTTTTCCTGAAATTTAAACCATGGCTATTATCTCTGGGCAGACAGATCGTGGAAAATGCCCGGAATATTATTTTCATCTCGCCTTCTATAAGAAGAAAGTTCCTGGATAAATTCGGGGATAGTTTCGAATCCAAATCCCTGATCCTTCCCAACGGGATCAATCAAAGCTTCTTTCAGAACAAGGCACCCGTAAAGAGAAAGCCCCAAATCCCGCCGGAATTATTATATGTGGGCAGCTTTCTAAAGCGCAAGGAGGTTCCGGCACTGATAAAACATGTTGAAAAGACCGGTGCCAGGCTAAGCATTGTTGGCCATGGAGGCAGCCAGGAAAAGAAAGTTCTAAAAATGATCCGGAAGTCAGACAAAATCACATTTTTAGGACGAGTAGACGATCCATCCAGACTCATTCAGATTTACAGACAATCTGATATCTTTGTGATGACTTCCAGAAGAGAAACCTTTGGGCTGGTATACCTGGAAGCCATGAGCCAGGGACTGCCTCTGATATACTCAAAAAACACGGGGATAGACGGGCTTTTTGAAGAGGGGAGTGTCGGTTACGGAATAAGTCCCGGATCTGTGTCCGGGATGAAGGAGGCCACAGAAAAAATCCTGTCTGACTACTCTGTGATCTCCGGAAACTGTGTTTCACAAGCGCATAAGTATAACTGGACAAGCATCGCAGAGAGTTATATGGCACTATACTCAGATGTACGAGGCTGATTGTGATAAAATCCGATAATTACCCTGTCGTGCGTTGAACCGGAGAAGTCCGGACCAACAATCTGAACAAGCCAATTAAGACTCCGAGACCATGTGAAATATGAAAGGCCAGGAAGCTAAAGGGCAGCACCAGAATATCGGCCGTCTTATGATAACGCACAGCTTGCTGAACGGAAGAAAAGAGCGCTAATAGAAAATAGACACCCATCACACTGAACAGCAAAATCCTGGCCCATCCGAAAAATAAAGAAAGTGGAATGCCAATAAGCAGGGAAAACGTGAAGACAGCCGATATGGCATGCCGGATATTAAAGGAATGAGGAGCTACGTACCAGGCATAGGGATTATAAGGTCCCTGTATAAAGATCTGCTTCTTTAGGAATTTTCCCAGGCTGGGCTGGTTGAAATAGGTAACTTTAATATCCGGGTTCACCAGGATTTTTCCTCCGTGTTTGATAATTCTCTTGTTCAATTCATAGTCCTGGCAACGGATCAGCCGTTCATCAAACTTCCCGATTTTTTTAAATACGCTCATCTTATAAAAACCAAAAGGAACCGTATCCGTATATTTCTCAACCCTCTGTCCCACTCTGAATCCGGAATCCCCCACCCCAAAACGATGGGTCGAGATAGCCTGTACCAGGTGACCGGAATAGGATGAAGATCCGGGAAGAGTTTCCAGGATCCCTCCCACATTATCAGCCTCGGTCCTGAGAGAAGTCCGGTACAGTTCAGCCAGGTAGTTCACCGGATAGATGGCATGTGCACCCAGCCATGCCATGAATTCTCCCTTTGCTTTATCAATGGCCAGATTGATTCCATGCACCTGGTAGCGCCTGGGATTATCTATCACTTGCAATTCGGGAAATTCCTTTTGAATGCTTTGAATAATGTCTCTTGTATGATCGCCTGACATCCCGTCCACCACGAAGTACTCCAGCTCCTCTCCTTCCGGCCTGGTAAATGCCAGGGCACTGCGAACAGCACGCTCAATATAATTTTCCTCGTTATAGCAGGTGATTGCAACTGTGATCATCTCTATGCTTGTTGCCGAAAATATTTTTGAGTTTCAGGGTGGCTCTGCAAAAATAGTAATTTGCTATTAGGGAGCAAGTAAGAAATTGATAAGCTTGCTGTTTAGGCACTGAGTTTTATTAAATTTAGGCCAAATAATGAGATTTTACTCCAGATATATCCTGCCGGAGCTAATCCAGTGGGCCTGCAGCAACGGCTCCAGCGATGACAAACGGGCCATGGTGGTTGCCCTGGCATGGGGACGGGTACTGGAAAAAGGCACGGAACGCTGGCAGAACCTTGTGAATCCTCTCTGGAAACGGGTAAGCGGGGGGTGTAATCTGAACCGGGATATTCCGGGTCTTCTGAGACAGCATGGATTTAACACAGACGATACAAGTACCCGGTATATGCCGGGATGGCGACTCACCAGCTACAGCTACTGGGGATCGGCCCTGAAACTTTAAAACCAAAAGAAATCCTATGAAATACTGCAGCTTTTCAATCCTCCTGGCCGGACTGCTATTTGGCAGTTGCCAGAGTAGCACAGAGCAGGAAACCCTCGAACAACGCATAGACAGAATTTCCCGGGCCGAAATGGAGAGCGTGGCCGAGTTGCTGGGGCACGATCTGTACGAAGGACGTGCCCCGGGCACCCGCGGCGGGGAACTGGCGGAGGTAACCATGCAGGGCCTGTTCAAACTGATGGACCTTGCTCCCGGGATGGAGGATTCCTACTATCAGCCCTTCGTGATGACAGGCTTTTCAAACGAAGGATTTGAGATCAATGCCAATGGCATGAAGCTGAATTACCCGGACGATGTGGTGGGTTCCTTTACGGTGAAAGAGGAAGAGATCGACCTGGAAGGGGAAGCCGTTTACGTGGGATTTGGTGTAAAGGCGGATATCTGGGACTGGGACGACTATAAGGATGCAGATGTGAGAGATAAGATCGTGATCTCCAGGGTCAATGATCCCGGCATGGTGAATCCGGATATTTTTGAAGGCAGCACCCTGACCTACTTTGGACGATGGACCTGCCACATCGAGGAGGCAGAACGCCGGGGGGCGGCCGGGATTCTGCTGATCCATACCGATGAAAGCGCCGGATACGACTGGAACGTGGTGAAGAACTCCTGGTCCGGCGAAGAACTGTTTATTGACCCCGACCTGCAGAACAATCTGAAATTCAGGGGATGGATCAGGGAAAGCAGTCTCCGGGAGGTGCTTGATGCTGAACAAATCGACCTGGATAAGCTGTATGAAGATGCTGCATCAAAGGATTTCCGGCCGGTGGATCCGGGCATTCGTATCCGGATCCAGGGGAACAACACCTTCAGAGAGGTGATGAATCGCAATGTGGTGGCTGAGATCCCGGGGAAAACCAGAGAGAGGATCGTATTGAGCGCTCATATTGATCACCTGGGAATGGATCCCGGTGTGGAGGGAGATCAGATCTACAACGGTGCCATTGACAACGGAACAGCTGTGGGCGCGATGATGGTGGCGGCTAAAATCCTGAAAGAGTTCCAGGATGAGCTTCGTTATACCATCACCATCCTGGCCTGCAATGCAGAGGAGTCGGGACTTCTGGGATCAAAATATTATGCCCGGAACAGCGAGCGGAACAGCATCATCGCCAATATCAATTTCGAGTCCACACCGGTCTGGAGCGAGGCAAAAAGCATCATGGGCATCGGTGCCCGCTTTTCCGGTTTTGAAGAGATTATCCAGAACCTGGCCCGTGAAAACAATCTGGAGTACTCCACCTTCTCCCTCTCCAACCAGGGCCTGTTTTACCGCTCCGATCAATTCTCTTTCGCCCGTTACGGCATCCCTTCAGTCTGGATTTCCGCCGGAGAGGATGAAATATCGGGTGCACGGAACTATACGGAGTTCTGGGGAAAGGATTACCATACTGTAAAGGACGAGTACGATCCCGGCTGGGACCTGGGGGGAATGAAACAGACCATCAGATTTGCCCTGCTGCTGATCGAACAAATCAACCGGATGAAAACGGCCCCACAAATGAAGAGCGATGTTTCCTTCCCGGTGGAGGATAACTGAAAATGAATTGTATCTTGCTTACGAACCACTAAAACATCATAAAATGAAACGATTTGTAATTCTCCCGATGATTCTTGTGCTTTGCTGCCAGGGCGTGATTTTTGCTCAGGCCAAATCAATCTTCAACGGGAAAGACCTGACAGGCTGGACCATCTACGGAACCGAAAAGTGGTATGTGGAGGACGGACTACTGATCTGTGAAAGCGGACCCGACAAGGAGTACGGCTATTTGGGGACCGAAAAGAAATACAAGGATTTTGAGCTGACCCTGGAATTCAAGCAGGGCGCCGATGGCAACAGCGGGGTGTTCTTCCGTTCATCCATCGAAGGAACCAGAATCACCGGCTGGCAGGCCGAGGTGGCCCCTCCGGGACATCATACAGGGGGCATTTACGAATCCTACGGAAGGGGATGGATCATCCAACCGGATCCTGAGCTGGACAAGCACCTGAAGTTCGGTGAATGGAACAGCATGAAGCTGCGCGTGGTGGGCGGACTGGCGGAAACCTGGCTGAACGGTCAGAAGATGATCACCCTGGAAGATGAAAAGATCGGGTCTGCCACTGGAATCATCGCCCTGCAGATTCACTCAGGGGGTGGAATCAAGGTGCAGTGGAGAAATATATACATTGAAGAGTTACAATAAAAAGAGGAGAGAAGCTGTAGATTCGGTATGGGGCCTGGCACTAACTGAATTGCTGCTATCCAAAGGAGCTGATATAAAAGCCAGATCCAATAACGGAACAGGGGCATTTACAAACTGTACCTTAGGGATCATATTGGGAAGGGTTGGTTTCGAAGCGGCAGAACTGCTCCTGAGAACGATGCCGAGATAGATGAGATTAATAAAACAAAGTATTATCGCGGTTACACTCCTTTGTTCTGGTCCGTGGTTCACAATCTGGAACCAGAGTACTTTGTTATAATTCATATTTTGAAATACCGCTCCTGGTAATGGCCCCGCTTATGAGGACTTTCATTTTTGCAAAATCCTTCCGGCTTCCAGTATGGGCACTATATTCCTTCCTGTTTTCATCATCGGGACACCCCGGGCGGCTTTTAGCGGGATTCTGCCCGGAATCCTGACCTGGGTTCTGCCCTGGATCTCTCACCCGTTCCCGCTTCCTGGAAAGAACAATGTTATATATTCAAGATGGGCTTGTGGAGCAATTTAGTGCTTCGTTTCATTTGATGTTATACATCATCTCTTTCAGGTCTGCAGCAGGCTGGCCAGCGAAAGTATCATTGTGTACCTGTAGTTTGATGCATAGTGTACCTGTAGTTTGATGCAAAGTGTACCTGTAGTTTGATGCAAAGTGTACCTGTAGTTTG